>PLXF01000180.1 GCA_003151315.1 Parachlamydiales bacterium | reverse complement strand
TTTTTATTACATTAAATCAAAAATAGAAAAAATAACATTTTATTATCAGCCTATCTTCGACTAGAAAAATTCTAAACACACTGATTTTGGTACCAACAACTGGCGCGCGTTGATGCGATGTGCCAGTCGGCGAACAATGGGCCTCCAGGGCTTGCGCTCATAAGTATCTGGGACGATGGGAAGGAAAGTGCACCGAAAGGGACTCGAACCCCTAACCACTTGGTCCGAAGCCAAGTACTCTATCCATTGAGCTATCGGTNNCCCCCGCCGATCCCGGAGGCGGAGATCAAGAGCGGGCATAAAAAAAGGGTGCTCATCTTTTTTCGGATGAACACCCGTTCGGGAGTGCGAAAGGGGGGAATCGAACCCCCACACCTTTTGGGTACAGGATCTAAGTCTGGTGCGTCTGCCAATTACGCCACTTTCGCATAATGTGAAGTGGAAAATATACAGTTTGCAGCTATTTTGACTCAAGTACTAAAACATATTGCAGAACTCCTTCCTAAAAAGAAGGAGATCGGCGGAAAGGACCCCCTCAATTGTGCATATTTTCCTTAGTATATCCATTTTTTATGGACATATTGGGGAAAATATGCACAATTGAGATATGGACTTTGAACAATTTAGACGAGATATTAAGGCGGAACTCTTTGACTACCAGTATCTTGCTGAATATTTAAAGGACTTAAAAAAACCCAGAGACAAAGTTGCCTCTTTAGTCGCTGAAGGGAAGATAGTTAGAGTAAAAAATGGGATCTATGTTTTTGGGGAAAACTGGCGTAAAGCCCCCCTTTCTTTAGAAGTAATCGCGAACGTCCTCTATGGACCCTCTTGTATTTCCTTCGAATATGCTCTCACCCGCTATAACCTACTCGCCGAGAGATCTTCGGTTATCACTTGCTTAGCGATCGGTGATACAAAAACTTTTCATACGCCGCTGGGAATCTTTGAATACCGAGCCATCGCTCAGGAAAAATTTACAATAGGGATAGAATATAGGGACTTGGGAGAGGAAGGGGGATATCTAATCGCGTCCAAAGAAAAAGCGTTAGCCGATTTTGTGTACCGAACGCCGGGTATCCGTACTATAGGGCACCTTCGCCACTATCTTTTTGAAGAAATGAGGGTGGAGGAGAGTATGTTTCAAGAGCTCGACAAAGAACGTTTTCGCGCGCTTGCACAAGTGTATAAAAAAAAGAGCATTACCTTACTGAGTCTATTATGAGCCAAGTGATCGAAGAGATGTTAAAAAGCTACGCCCCTCGATCGAAAACCGATTATGAAGGAGCTCTGCAAGAGATCATTCAGGAAATTACGTTGGTGGGTCTATGGAGGGCCAAGTTTTTTGAACGAGCTGCCTTTTACGGAGGAACTTCTCTTCGGATTTTATATGGCTTGAATCGATTTAGTGAAGATCTCGATTTTTCCCTTCTCAAACCAAACCTCCATTTCAACCTTGCCCCTTTTTTGCAAGCAGTCGAAGAAGAGTTAGCCATTTTAGGGTTAAAAATTACTGTAGACCACAAAATCAAACACCCAGAAGAGTCGATTCGGTCTGCTTTCTTGAAAATGGGAACGTTAGAAACGTTTATTCGGATTGGTTTAAACGAACAACTGAAGAAACATACCCAATCGAATGAAGTGCTTAAATTAAAAATAGAAATCGATATTGATCCCCCCTCTGGCTTTGAAACCGAGATCCGCTATCTCACAAGGCCCTTCCCTTTTTCCGTTCGAAGCTATGTTCCCGAAGATTTATTCGCAGGCAAAATGCATGCCGTTTTATGCCGATCCTACAAAATAAGAGTGAAAGGGAGAGATTGGTACGATCTAATCTGGTATGTATCCAAAGGATTTCGTCTCCATCTCTCTCATCTAGAAATGAGGATGCGGCAATCGGGAAATTACAAAGAGCGCGAACCTCTCACTCCGAAACGATTTTTAACATTTATGGAGAAGAAAATCGCCCATCTCGATGTAAAAGCCGCCCAGGAAGATCTCAGGAGGTTTATTCGCAATCCTCGAGAAATCGAGGGCTGGTCAAAACCTTTCTTCCAAAGCCTTTTACCTCAGATCCAATTCACGGACTGAGGCAAACTCCCGAATCCAGGCGTCGGGTGTCAGGAAATCTCCGGTCACATGGTGAACTAGGTCATTCCAAGGCATCCGGTTTCCGGGACCGAATAATTTTTTGTTTAATAGTTTTCCGGCTTGCGGCGATTCCAAAGAGGCTTGACACTCTTTCACGAGCGTCTCTTCTATAGCAGAGGCGAACATCTCCCCTAAAAGGTAGCTGTAGTAGTAAGCAGGGGCCAAGCCGATATGATACTTCGCCGCCCAATCCCATTTTCCTGAGCGATCTTTCGGCGCTCGGATTTTTTGATACTTTTCGACGAGATGCCACCAAAGTGTATTGAGGTCTTGATCGGGATTGCGATAGAGCTCGCTTTCAAATGCGGTCATCACAAGGACCCAGCGGCTGAAAATAAGCTGGCGCCGTTTCAAGCTCCGATCGGCTAACTGGAGAAGAGCTTTCGGTTTTTCTCCCACGAGCCTTCGGAGCGAATCGGCTGTGTAGGCTTTGCGCCCCGCAATTAGGGCCATTGCCTCGGTCGTAATCATGTGGGGCGGCTCTTTGAGAAGCCAAGGTAGATGGGGCTCAAAGCCCATTTCGTAGATCGCATGGCCGAGCTCATGCAACACAGTTTCTAACCATTTAATCGTCGAATTTACGTTGTTCAGGGTCCGAATATCCTCTTCCCGATCCATATTGATACAAAAAGCGTGCTGATTTTTCCCCGGCCTTTCATACATATCGCTGTGCTGCAGGATCGGATCCACGTCGATACCCATTCGGGTATAAAAAGCGGCGGCGCTTTGGGAAAAATCGACCCCTTCGACTAGTTGATCCAATTCGTGAGAATCGAGAGGATCCTCCTGACAAAAAGGCTCGCCCCAAGCCCAGGGACCGAGCTCTTTTACCTCGACATGGAATTGGGCTATTTGCGCCTGTTCGATCTCTTCCAACACCTCAAGATAGGCGGCGTTAGAGCGTTGAGAGAGATCGTCAAAAGTTTTTAAAAGCCAAGGGCCATCTATCTCTTGGAGATCAAGCTGCATTTGGAAGTAGTCGCTGTAGCCTAAACTATGGGCAGCCTGATTGCGTAGACGGACGAGAGCCAAAATCTGGGGAGCTAATTCGCGGCCGATCTGTTTAGAGGCTTCCCACGCCTCTTTTCTAACAGGAACGTTCTGTTCGTTTTTCAAGATTTCCCGCAGATCATTTTCCGATGCCTGTTTTCCTTTTAGTAAAGGGCGAAANNTCCGTAGGCCATGGCAAGGGCCGCTTCCCTTTGAGAGATCTCCTCGAGAAGAGATTCGGAGATCTGGTTTTGTTTAAACGTTCGGAGTAACACGTTGAGCTGTCTCTGCAGAAGCGGATCTTTTACGCGACCTGTTTTTTCCAGTTCTAGTAACTCTTGATAAATCTCAGGATTGTTAAATACTAATTTTAGCTCAGAGTCGAGAGTCCCTTTAAGGTCTGCAGCATCGGCTGAGCCGGTAGTTTCTAAAAGCCAAAAGGCTTGATTGACTTGTTTGCTCTTCCGAGCTACTCTCGGGACAAAATTAGCGAGAAATTGCGAAAAATCCATGAAAACCCTCTTTCTTCTGTTGATTCGTTGCTATCAGGTTGCCATAAGCCCCTTTTTGGGGCATTGTTGCCGTTTTTTCCCCACCTGCTCCGAGTATTCGTTGCAATGCATAGAAAAACATGGCGCCTGGAGGGGATCTTGGCTGGCGATAAAGCGAGTTTCCCGCTGTCACCCTTTTGATTCAGGCGGCAGCGACCCCGTTCCTTAGACTNNACTTTTGAATCACGTTGGGTATAACTTTATTGAGGGATTCTTAAAGTCATCCCCGGGAAAATGCGATCTTTTTCTAGCTCGTTGGCTTGCGCGATTGCATCGGGCTTCACTTTGTATTGCCGGGCGATTTTCCACAGACTCTCCCCCTCTTTCACCGTATGGATGATCCAAGGAGCAAAACTAGGCACCGTCTGCACAACCAGAGCCGGAGCCGCCGCGATTGGAGCTCGCTCGCCAGAAACAAATCGACTCAAAGCGATATTGTGATCAAACGGAACGGGGACCGGTTCGTTGACATTTGCATACAAAATGGCAGCGCTCCTCTCCCAAACAGCATCACTGCGAGGCGATTTTAACAATTCTAGGCAAAGGCGGTTCGCTTCGTCTCCCTGCAGCAAGTCGAGTAGATCCACAATCCCCTGATCATTGAGCCTTTTTAAAGCGAAAGAAAAATCGGTCGCGACCAAGATCTTGGCGGCGGTGGGCGAGCGAAGCGAGAGATAACTGAGGAGCAACCGCCTCCTTTTTTCCACAGAGAGATCGAGAAGTTGCGTTTGCTCTTTGGCCAATCGATCTAACAGATCCCAACTCCCTTCGGCCGCTAGCTCTATGAGTACAGAGCGGTCTTGGGGCACCTCGGTCTTTTGGAATAGCACTTGTAGGGCGTGGAATTGGGGCGTTAGGACAAATGCTTCCAAGAGGCTATCATCTTGAGGTTTGAGCCCCTTTTGCACCAATTTAAAGAGCCCTTCTGGCGTGAGGGGCCATTTTTCTAGATAGACAAACTGAATAATCGCCTTGAACTGATCCTCGCATAAGCCGGGGTACATCTCGATCGTCTGGTCCCCTCCCCAAGTGAGCGTTCTGCGTTGATTAAGAGAGCCCGAAAGGGCCCGCTCCAGATCGAAATGGCGCGAAGAGACGAGAACGGCAAGTGCCAAATCTCTTTTTAAATACCCCTCTTCTACCGGTTCTCTATTAGTCAAATAGGCGCAAAGTTCGCGGAAAGAGAGCTTCGACAGAGCAGAGATCAGCGCTCCGTTCGTCGATTCGATCCTCGCCTCCCCTTTTGAAGGGCGGGCAAAAGAAAAATTTGTCTCTTTGTCTTTTAATAGCATGGCTACAAAAGCGGTAATCAGCCCGATATTCAGGGCTCCGCTAAAAATAAGCAGTAGGGCAAGAAGGCGAAATTTGCCGATCCAACGGCGGGAAAAATTGGTGTCCATGGCAACTCGGGGTAGGAAAGAGCATTGTAGAAGAAAAATCAAAATTTGAACACCCCTATATAACGGTTTCACCGGGATAAGATGAAAAAACATCCTGTTATTTTTCTTTAGGCCGGAACTGTATACCTCTCGTGACTCAAGANNGTTTTTGAGTCACGAGAGGTATAATGCAAAAATCGGCTATTTCTTGCGCCAGATGCCCCTATTGTGGTTCAATAGTGTCTACAAATATTCAAAAATTGGGTTTTATGAAGCTCCCCCTCTCTCTATTAAAATCGTTCATTCACCTAGACGCCCCCCTCTCTGCAATCGCAGAGACCCTCACCCTGCTTGGAATTGAGGTCGACGCGATCGAAAATGAGCGGCTCCCCTTTGCGAAAGTCGTGGTTGGCGAAGTGCTCTCGGTCCGCCCCCATCCAAACGCCCAAAAATTACAAATCGCCGAAGTTTTCGACGGAGCCCATACACACCAGGTCGTCTGCGGCGCGCCCAATTGCCGCGCCCATATAAAAACCGCCTTTGCTCCCGTCGGCGCCCTGTTGACTAATGAGAAGGGAGAACCCTATACAATTGAAACCGCCTCTCTAAGAGGTGTCGATTCTCACGGGATGCTTTGCTCGGGAGACGAATTGTCCGTTTCGGGAGAATCTGAAGGAATTTTAGAATTTCCTTCAGCATGGCAAGCGGGAGAAGATTTGACGGCCCATTTAT
>PLXF01000093.1:13931-26518 GCA_003151315.1 Parachlamydiales bacterium | reverse complement strand
GCGCTATAGTTCTCAATACCGGTTTTTTTTCTCGGCACAGGGGTGTGGCATGGGGGCATCGGGTAGAAAATGGGCAGCCCACAGGCGGATTTAGGGGAGAGGGGACCTCGCCTGAAAGGACAATCGGCTCCCTTTTTCTCTCTGCTATGGGATCGAGAAGAGGGATGGAGGAGAGCAAGAGTTTCGTGTAGGGGTGTTGTGGATTGCGGTAGAGCTCTTCAGCAGGAGCGATCTCGACAAACATCCCGAGATACATGACGGCGACATCGGTAGATAAATACCTGACCATAGAGAGGTCGTGAGCGATGAAGAGGTAGGTGAGCTTGAATTCTTGCTGGAGATCTTGCAGGAGATTCACAATCTGCGCCTGGATCGAAATGTCGAGAGCGGAAATAGGCTCGTCACAGACGACAAAACGGGGATTGAGGGCCAATGCGCGGGCAATCCCAATCCGCTGCCGCTGCCCTCCGCTAAACTCGTGGGGATATCGATCCATCGCAAGACGGGGGAGCCCTACCAGATCGAGAATGCGGTAGATTTTATCTTCATTAAAAGGGATGCGATGGACAATAAACGGCTCTTTAATGATTTCTCCCACCGACATGCGAGGATTTAAAGAGGCGAAGGGATCTTGAAAGATCATCTGCATTTGGCGCCGCAATCTTTTATCTTTGAGATGCGTAACCTCCTCTCCATCGAAATAAATTTGGCCCGACTGGGAGCGGACAAGGCGTAAAAGCGCTTTGCCGAGGGTCGATTTACCACAGCCGCTCTCTCCCACTAAACCGAGCGTTTTTCCGGGTAAAATCGATAAGGAGACTTGATTGACGGCGATGAGGTTTTTTCGGCCGATTTTATACGAAACGGATAGCTCTTTTGTCTCTACTAAGGGCTTCATTGAGGAGCCTCCTCATATAGCCAGCAGGCAACTCCGGAAAAGAAAGGGGGCTCTTCTTGGCACCGTTCTGTGGCCTTAGGACAGCGGGGGGCAAAAGGGCATCCTTTGGGAGGAGTTAAGAGATTGGGGGGCGAGCCGGCAATTGGGGTTAATTGCCCTTTTTGTTTTTGATCAAATGTGGGGCGGGATTGCAGGAGCATTTGTGTGTAAGGATGACGAGGACGCAAAAGGATCTCTTCAGAGGTTCCCCGTTCTACAATTTTCCCCCCATACATCACCAGAATTTGGTCGCACAGGCTAGACACGACGCCGAGATCGTGGGTAATTAAAATAAGCCCTGTTCCAAAATGGCGCTGCATCTCTTTGAGCAAATGGAGAATTTGTCCTTGGATCGTTGCATCGAGAGCTGTGGTGGGCTCATCGGCAATGAGGATCCGGGGATTGCAGGCGAGGGCGATGGCGATCATGATCCGCTGCCGAAGGCCGCCGCTGAGCTGATGGGGGTATTGGTCGAGACGTAATTGGGGTTCAGGAACTCCGACGAGCTGGAGCAGCTCTAAAGCCCTACTGCGCGCCTCTTTTTTTGTAGCCATTCGGTGGAAAAGGAGCGATTCAGAAATCTGTTTCCCGATCTTCATTGTGGGATTTAGAGAGGTCATGGGGTCTTGGAAGATCATGCCGATCTCGGGACCTCTAATTTTTTGGAGCTGCTTTTCGCTCATCAATAATAGATTTTGCCCTGCATAACGGACCTGTCCTGAGATTTTGGTCGCATGAATCAGCCGGGTAAGGGCTTGGACGGCCGAGCTTTTGCCGCAGCCCGATTCACCGACGATCCCGATCGCTTCCCCTTTAGCCAAGTGAAAATCGATTCCCCGCACGGCTTGGAGTTCTTTCCCCTCAAGGGAAAAGGAGACCTTGAGATTTTCTACTTCGAGTAAGTTTTCGCTCATGTCCTGAGTCTCGGGTCTAGGGCGTCGCGTAGAGCGTTGCCCAGAAGGTTAAAACTGATTGTAGTCACAGTGATCATAAGCGCTGGGAAAAAAAGGCGCCAGGGATAGTAGCGCATGGCGTTGAGGCCATCGTTCATCATCACGCCCCAGCTCGCAGCAGGCGCCTGGATGCCGAGTCCTAAAAAGCTTAAAAAGGCCTCGGTAAAAATAGCTGAGGGGACCGTCAAGGTCATCGTTGCGATAATAGGGCCAATGGCGTTGGGAATGAGGTGGCGGATCATGATCCTTGCGGGAGAGGCGCCAATGGCCCTAGCAGCTAAAATATAGTCATTTTGTTTGAGGTTGAGGATCTGCGCGCGCACAATCCGGGCCATGCCAATCCAGCCCGTGATCGTCATAGCGATCAGGATCGTGACCAGCCCGCAGCCCCGAATAACGGTGAGGAAAATCACAACGAGGAGATAGGGGATCGAATGGAGAATATCGCAAATCCGCATCAGTGCTTCCTCAATTTTTCCTCCAAAATAGGAAGCCATAGAGGCCCAAACTACCCCCAAAATGAGATCGATGGTCGCAGCCGTAATGCCGATAAATAGGGAAATGCGAGCACCCCACCAAACGCGGGTAAAAAGATCTCGTCCGAGCTCATCCGTTCCAAACCAGAAGTGCAGACTAGGGGGCGTGTTTTTTAGCTCTAAATGGAGCTGTGTATATGAATAGGGAGAAAGGGTGGGGGCGAATGCTGCGAGGAGAGAAATGGTCAATAAGATCCAGGCAGAGATATAGGCTGCTCGATTGGAGCGTAGACGATTCCAGGTCTCTTGGTAAAAGGTGCGGTGCCGGACGGCAACCTCCTCAATCATAGGGAGAGTCCTTCCCATTGCGGATGCGTGGATCTAAAAGAGAATAGCCGACATCGACGACGAACATCGAGAGAATTAAAAATGAACTGAAAAAAATAGTAAGCCCCATAATCATCGGATAATCCCGTCCAGCGATACTGTGGATCATCCATTGTCCCAGCCCCGGTATGGCGAATATTTTCTCAATCATGAAACTACCTGTCAAGATCTGAGCGGTCACAGGGCCTAAATAAGAGATAACCGGCAGGAGAGCGTTGCGAAGACCATGGGTAATCGCAATGCGCAAAAGGGGAAGTCCTTTCGATTGAGCGGTCCGGATATAGTCCTGTTGGAGCACCTCGACCATATTTGAGCGGGTCAGCCGGGCAATATAGGCGGCCGGCAGAGCAGCTAAAGAGAGGGTGGGGAGGATCGTATGGGCAAAAGTCCCCCATCGCGCCACCGGAAGCCAGTGGAGTTTTACACTAAATACGAACTGTAAAAGGCTGGCAAAAATAAAATTAGGGACCGAAACGCCCAATGTGGAGATCGCCATGGCCGCTCCATCCTGCCATTTGGACCTTTTTAAGGCGGCCCAGGTCCCCAATAAAACCCCCATCGGAATAGCCAGAATTAGAGCCTGCACCCCGATATAAGCGGAGATGGGAAATCCCTCGCGGATCACCTCATTGACGGTCCTCCCTTGATAGACAATCGAAGGGCCTAGATCGAAGGAAAGGACCCCTCGAAGATACTTAATATATTGAATATAAAGAGGTTGATCTAGACCATAATAGGTGTAAAGAGAATTTAAAACCTCTTGCGGAATCATCCGATCGCCGATGAATGGATCCCCAGGAATTGCGTGCATTAAAAAAAAAGTTCCCGTCAAGACGCACCAGAGAGAAAGGAGAAGGATGAGAGCTTTTTTTAATAGATATCGAAGCATTTACGATTCTCTTTGCCAGACAAAATACCACATTCTATAATTCTCTACATTTATGGGTCCACATGCGTACGAAAATCAATTTTCAAAATAAATTTCACTTTACGTCACTCGGGTGCGCCCGAAACCTCGTCGATAGCGAGGTGATGATCGGAATTCTCCTGAAAGCGGGCTTTGAGTTAACCGCCACTTTATCAGAGGCCGATTACCTGGTTGTTAACACCTGCGGCTTTCTCGAGTCGTCCCGCCAAGAGGGGATTGAGACAATCCGGGAGATTTTCCAGGAGAAGAAAAAAGGGGCGAAGGTGATCGTCGCTGGCTGTATGGTGCAAAAGCATAGCGGCGAGCTAAAGAAGCATTTCCCCGACATCCATTACATGCTCGGATCGGGCGATGTAGAGAAGATTTTAGATGCCGTCCAAACGAGCGAACAGGGAGAGGCGGTCACCGATGCGCGTAGCTACCTCGAGTGGGGCGAAGTGCCTCGCACTCTCTCCACACCAAAGCATTACGCCTACCTAAAAATTGCTGAAGGGTGCCGCAAGCGCTGCTCTTTTTGCATCATCCCGACCATTAAAGGGCCTTTGAAAAGTAAATCGGTCGCTCAAGTGGTGAAAGAGTTTCAGTCCCTTCTGGCTCAGAGTGTTTTTGAAGTGATTTTAATCGCCCAAGATTTAGGCGACTTTGGTAAAGACCGCAAAGAGAAAAACGCGCTCGCCGAGCTCCTACGCGAAATCCTCAAAACACCGGGAAATTATTGGCTGCGCCTATTGTACCTTTACCCAGATGAGATCGACGATGAATTAATTGCTGTGATGAAAAGCGACGCTCGCATCTGTCCCTACCTCGATATGCCGATCCAACACATCAATAACGAGATGCTCAAAGCAATGCACCGGACCACATCGCGCGAGCAAATTGTGGAGATTATCGAAAAGTTACGTCGAGAGATCCCTGGTGTGGTCATCCGGACGAGCCTAATGGTTGGCTTTCCTGGAGAGACTGAAGAGCAGTTCCAGGAGCTTGTCAAATTCGTCCAAACAGTTCAGCTCGACAATGTGGGGATCTTCCAATTTTCCCTCGAAAAAGAGGCCTATGCGGCCCGTCTGCCCAACCAAATCTCCGAAGAGGTGAAGCAGGAGCGTTTTGAAAAACTCGCGGCAGCTCAGCTCAAGATGGTTCGCAAGAGAAATAAAAAAATGATCGGCCAGAAAATCGAGGCGATCGTCGAAGGGTACCATCCCGAATCAGATCTTCTGATGAGGGCTAGATCCCGCATGCAATGCCCCGACATCGATGGGCAGATCATCATTAATGACGGGCGCAAAGTGAAGAGCTTTGGCCGACTCTATGAGGTAGAAATCACCGCAATCGCCGATTACGATCTGATCGGCCGTGTTGTAGACTTAAGTCAGCAAAGGAGCGGCAAATCGAAACTCGCATTAGTTTAAAACCAGGTAAAGATAGACCCATTCGCCAACGCCACCACTGGATCTATTCCCGTGCGGTAGAGGCCCATCCTCCCTTTGAAGAGGGGACTCCTGTAGAGGTGTTTTCTGCAGAAGGGGAATCGCTCGGCTTGGCTCTCCTATCTAAAGGGAAATTCATTGTGGGACAGATGATCGCCTTCGGAGGCGAGTCGCTCGAAGAGGCGCTCCAAAAACGGATCGTCGACGCGGTCTCTTTGCGTAAAAAACTTTTCGATCTGACCCGGACCAATGCCTACCGCCTCATCAATGCTGAAGGGGACGGTCTTCCCGGTCTGATCGTCGACTGCTACAACGATGTGCTTGTTTTACAAGCCTCTAGCCCTGGCGTTGAAAAACTAAAAAGTCTCATCGTTTCCCATTTAGTGGAAGCCTGTAAGCCTAAAGCGATTTTCGAAAAGTCAAACTCTTCTCTCCGCAAGCGAGAAGGGCTCGCCGATGCGGTCTCCCTCATCTACGGCAAAGCAGACCCAGAAGTTGAAGTTCTCGAAGAGGGGCTCCGCTACTCTGTTCACGTACTAGAAGGGCAGAAAACAGGACTTTTCCTCGATCAGAGGGAGATGCGCGCGCAAATCCGAGCGTTAGCTCATAACCAAAAGGTCCTCAATTGCTTCTCCTATACGGGGGGATTTTCGATATCCGCTCTAGCGGGTGGAGCTTTGAGTGTAGATAGCGTCGATGTAAGCGCCAAGTGTGGCCCTGCCATCGACCGCAACCTCTACTTAAACGATCTTCCTCAAGCAAAACACCGTTTTTACGCCCAAGACGCGATCGATTTCGTAGCCGCCTCCAAGTTAGATTACGGCATTGTCATCTTGGACCCTCCGGCCTTTGCCAAAAAGAGGGAAGATATTCCAAAAGCCACCCATGCCTACAAAAAGCTCAACCGAGCTGCCATGGAAAAGATGGCGCCAGGGACGATCCTATTAACCTGCTCCTGCTCGTCGCAAATCACCGAAGAGATGTTCCAGACCCTTATGTTTAGGGCCGCACTGGAATCCAAGCGGCAAGTCCGGATCCTAGGGCGCCACCGCCAAGGAGCCGACCACCCCATCTCCATTTTCCACCCCGAGACCTCGTACCTAAAGGCTCTCTTGCTGGAAGTGGTTTAGGTATATAGTTAAAATTTTATATTACACAAAAACCCGCAACTTAAGAGTAAGTTGCGGGTTTTTTTATTTTATATAACTTTTATTTTACTTATAATAATATTGTATATTTGTTATAATTAATCGTATTAAAATTAACAATCTTTATTATAGGAATAACATGAACTCATTAGGATACCAACCAATAGCAGCCCCCAACTATTCTCAGCCTTTTCCTTCTATTTCTGCTGAGGGAGTAGCCCAATCAGAGACAGGCCTAGCCGGGCGATCTGTAAATTATATTTCAAATTTCGAACAATTGAAGGCAGATCTTGATACAGAAATTGCGCCGCTTCAGAGTGCAGTGGAATTGTTAGTTGAAAATCGAATCAAACAAGAGATACGTTGTATAGCAATCGCCTTTGTGATCTCATTAACAGTACTAGCTGCGGGGATAACCTTTCTGATTGTAGGCCATTCTGTGTTATTGTTTGCCTTGGGTTTTACTTTTACAACATGTGGATCGTTATTTACATTGCCTCTCTTTTTTCTATTGTGTTGCGATCATAATAAGAACGAACGCGTGCAAACATTTATTACACAAAAGCGTAGTCCAAGCGTGACTGTGGATTACGATAGAATGTTTAAAACAAATGAACAGAAGAAGTCTTTGGATTCTTTAATAACCAAATTGGGACAGAAAGAATCTCTAAAAACTCTTGAAAGCCCAGAATTTCAAACGTGGTTGGTAGGCGTTGAAAATGAAGGAAATAACCCGATAAGCCGTAACATGACGTTGGAACAAGCTCTGCAAGCAAAAAAATTATTTGATCAAGAGCAGTTGGATCATCAAACGACTAAAACGATTGAGGAGAGCCAGTCGGAGCTAGAAACAAGAACGGCAACCCATAGTCAGGCAATGGCTAAGCACCAAAATGAAAGCACGAAGTTCTTCGCGTCGCTGACTTCAACCACTTCTTAAGATCTTTAAGCCAAAAGAAAAAACACTAACCTCGAGTCTTATGACTCGGGGTTAAGAATCGGTTTTTTAGGTATTTACGCTGGGAGAGAAAATAAAGTAGGCCGCTCCCGCGAGACATAAACCTGCCCATAGGTAGTTTAAGGTGAGGGGTTGCTTCATATAGAAGAGGGCGAACGGGACAAATACGGAGAGAGTAATGATCTCTTGGATGATTTTGAGCTGTCCCAGGGTGTAGGTTTGGGTGAAAAAGCCGATCCGATTGGCCGGCACTTGCAAGCAGTATTCGAAAAAAGCGATGCCCCAGCTAACGAGGATTGCGATCCACAACGGTTTCGTTCCCAGATTTTTTAAATGGGCATACCAGGCAAACGTCATCACAATATTGGCGCCGATCAAGAGAAGGATAGGGATAAAGCGATCCATAATCGACAAAATAGCGCAAAGTTTGATTTGCGACAATCAAGAGCCAGTTAAAACAACTCACTCCCTTTCCATAGCCCCCCTTCTCCTGGATCTTCTTTTAAATTTAGGTAGTTTTTGAAGGGGTTGATCATAGCGAGGAAGTGTTTGGGGGGATAGAGGGCGCAGCAGAATATCCGGCCGATTCGACCTAATTGTAGACGCTCCATTTCGTTCTGAGAGGTATTGAGTCTATGGATACGGTGTATGCAAGTTAACATAGCCTCTTTTGACCATTTTTTCGAATCGATAGGAAAGCTCTCCTCCATCTGTACATACTCTTTTATTAAATGGATGAGCTCTTTGAACGTGAGTTTTCGAATGTCGTCGGAAAATTCTAACATAATCGCATTGTCATCGTTGCGCCGCATTACCTGAGCATTTTTTAGCTGTTCGTTAAGCCATTTTAGGCTTTTGATTTCAAAAAAGTTGTTTCTTTGTGCGGATCTATATGCTTCTACTTGCTCGATACCGCCAAATGCTATGCTCATAATTCCCCATTTTTTTTGTTCCCATTTCGGATGAAATAGGCCATGCTGTGCTTAAGTTATGAATGTACTCAGTGGGTCTACTTTCTTTCAAAAGAAATCATAAAGGATTTGTTTATGAACGAATATAGAAAACGGTTTTTGACAGCTCTGGCAGCCTCTTTAGGGGGGCTCCTTTTTGGTTACAATACAGCGGTTATCTCAGGGGCGCTTCTGTGTATCGCTCCCGATTTTAATTTGACCACCTTTCAACAAGAACTGGTCGTCAGTACGATTTTGATCGGCGCCCTTTTTGGCTCTCTTTTTTGCGGCGTATTGGCTGATCGCCTAGGAAGGAAAAAGGCTCTTTTGTGCATGCTGCTCCTCTTCTTTATAGGGGGTATAATGATAGTTGGAGCCAACAAGCTAGAGATTCTTTTGCTGGGGCGGTTTGTGACGGGATTGGGAGTGGGAATCGCTTCTGTGGGGGTGCCTCTTTACATAGCGGAGATCGCTCCTTTGCAGCAGCGGGGGCTGTTCGTTTCGCTGAATCAATTGATGATCACAATCGGCGCTTTTTTATCCTTTCTCACGTGCTATTTATGGCTGGAACAAAATTCCTGGCGTCCTCTTTTCGCCTTTCCTTTTTTGCCCATGGCTGTTCAGTTTGTCGCCCTTTTTTTTATCCCAGAATCTCCCGTTTGGTTAGCTCGCCACAAAGCGAATGAGGCTCAGAGTGCGCCGTTCACTTCACAATCAAGGAAACTTTTGATCATAGGGATCGGAATTAGCGTTTTTCAACAGATTACAGGGATCAATGCCATCGTCTACTATGCTCCTAAGATATTTCAGGCAGCGGGACTTTCTACGATGAGAGAGGCCCTTTTTGCGACGGTAGTATTGGGCTTTGTCAATATTGGAGTAACTCTTTGGGCTTTGCGGCTGATCAATCGCTATGACAGGCGTACCCTTTTATTTGTGGGTTTGGGGGGGATGTCGCTATCGCTCGGTCTTTTATCTGTTTCTTTCTCAGTAGAAGGGGGATGGGTGGCTGTTTGCGCGCTGATCGTCTATACGATGTTTTTTGCCATGAGTCTCGGTCCTTTAGCCTGGCTCATTATTTCTGAGATTTTTCCCGCAGCGATTCGGGGTCGGGCGATGGGAATTGCCGTTTGCGCCAATTGGATCTCCAATTATTTCGTCTCTTTGACCTTTTTAAGTTTGATCCAGATGTTCGGAGCGGGTCCCACTTTTGGCCTCTATTTCTTTATTTGCTTGCTCGCACTTGCCTTTGTGTGGAAAATACTACCAGAAACGAAGAGCCAATCTTTAAACTAAATTGCACGGAAATGTTATGAACTACTCATCTATTCAGAAATTATTAGGATCTGAAGCGCAAACGCTTTGTGAACATGTGTGCCAAAAGGTGAAAAAAGAAAAACTTCATCTGACCGGCGCCAACTGGGTAGATCGGATTTTCGGCCCTTCAGATCGCAACATCCGTGTTTTACGCAATTTGCAGACCCTTTTTGGATCGGGACGCTTAGCGAATACGGGATACCTTTCTTTGCTGCCGGTCGATCAGGGGATTGAACATAGCGCGGGCGCTTCGTTTGCTCCCAATCCCGAATATTTTGATCCGGAAAATATCATTCGTTTAGCGATTGATGGGGGGTGTAATGGCGTGGCTACCACAATGGGTACATTGGCTATCGTGGCTCGAAAGTATGCCCATAAAATCCCCCTTGTGATGAAAATTAACCATAATGAGCTTCTCTCTTATCCCAATACGTATGATCAGACGCTCTTTGGCTCGGTGAAACAGGCCTATGAAATGGGGTGCGCAGCTGTTGGAGCTACGGTCTATTTTGGCTCTCCTGAGAGCCGCCGCCAGCTTTGGGAGGTAAGTCAGGCCTTTGAAGCGGCTCACGATTACGGAATGGCGACGATTCTGTGGTGCTATACGCGCAATAGCGCCTTTAAAACAGCCGATAAAGATTATCATGAATCGGCCGATTTGACAGGGCAAGCCGACCACTTAGGGGCGACCATTAAAGCCGATATTGTGAAACAAAAACTGCCGCTGAATAACGGCGGATTTAAGGCGCTCAAATTTGGTAAGTTTTCAGATCTGATGTACGACACGCTCTCTACCGACCATCCGATCGATTTGGCTCGCTATCAGGTAATCAATTCCTACATGGGTCGAATTGGACTGATCAATTCGGGGGGCCCTTCTGGGAAGAACGATTTACAGGAAGTGGCGATGACGGCTGTAATCAACAAAAGAGCTGGGGGAATGGGCCTGATTTCGGGTCGTAAAGCCTTCCAAAAGCCGATGAAAGAGGGGATTGAGCTACTCCATACGATTCAGGACGTCTATTTGTGCAAAGAGGTGACCATTGCTTAAATATGTGATCCTTGGGTTTTGGTGTCTTTTTTTTCAGGGTGCCTATTCGGATGGGACGCCGCCGCAGGTTGTAGAAAATAGGTTAGAAAACCCGAGCGATCTCCAATTAATGAAGTTGGGGAAGTGGCTTCATATGCTTCATGGGCTCCCCTGTGTATGCCTCCCTAAACCCACCTTTAAAGAGAGATTGCTCGAGTTATATGATAGAGGGGTAAAGGGGGGGATGACCTATTCTGTAGAAGTGGATCGAGCGATAGAGGAGATCCGCCATGAACCTCGTGTCCGTCGTTTAGTCCCCTCTCATGGAGCTTTAAGCCCTGCTGCGATTCGAGTTCAAGGGGAGCGTATGAGCTTCGTTCCGGGGACCGATTTTACTTGGGATGATCCGTATGTGGATTTGAGCTATTTTTGCGTGACCGCCCATTTGTCTTCTGCTCAAGAAAAAGTGCTTTTAGAGGGGTACTTTACCAGGGCGCCGACAGAAGAAGAGTGGGAGACTTTGCAGCAAGAAAAAGAGAAGGTCAATTTATACCACTTTTTGTATTCATCTCTCCCAAGGAAAGGGTCTTTTTGCGGGGGGGACGTCGGGATCATTCTTTAATTGGGTGATCGCGTTGGCGATATTGCCGATAATCCGTCCCGCTTTTCCCGGAATGGGAAGTTTTTGTGCGGCAACGAGCGTAGCAATTTCAGCGGCAGCAGGGCCGCTTTGCAGATCGGGTTGTCCCGTTGTTCCGCGGATAGGGATTTTTTTCACATAGTCGGGGTTGAGCCCTTTTAATCCAAAAGCGTACGCCAAGGTATCGGCTGGCAATCCTAAGTACATCCGTAATTTATCCTGGACTAAATCGACATCGCCCCATGTGCAAATATGGATCGAATTATCTAAGAGTAGATCGAGCCGCTGTGTATGTACCACCCCATTTTCAATGGCAAACGTTAACGGGGTGAACCAAGCGTCCATTTCTCGGAGATGTTTAAGCGGATTGGCTTGTAGAAGGGCAATGAGCGATTGGAGAGTCGGGCCATTGGCCACTCGAATTCGCCCCATGTCGAGAGAGGCGCGACCGATGATGAGATGGGAGATCTCAAAGGGGTGGTAAGGGAACGCAAATCCTTCCGCGTCGATTTCGATCCGAATCGGGTTTTTAGCTCTAATTCCTGTGATAAACAGGGGGTTGATCTCTCTCATAAGAGCCGCGCTTATGCTGGGGGTGAGTTTTAAATCGGCAAAGAGCGGTTTTCTCAGATAAATAAAGCGGCGATCAAAGCGGGCTTGGATCTGCGTTTGGCATTGGGGAGAAGAGAGGACAAGATCGGTCGTTCCCACCCCTTTTTCCGATTGGGCTGTCCCTTTTACATCAAACGAAGAGCCCAACGTTTCAATCAGAAGCCCTTCAGCTCCTAACAGACGATCGATGAGCGCTGTGGGAAAAGAGGAGAGCGCTCCTTCTACAGAAAAATCGGTGGGGATTTTTTTGGCAGTCCCTTGAATAGAAAAAGATCCGGGGAGGTTCCCTTCTTGAGTTTGTCCCGAAATGGAAAAGAGGCCTTGGTGCAAAGAGGCTTCCACCTGTTCAATCTGTGTTTCTTTGAAGGACGCGGAACGCAGCGTGAAATGGCCTTGCGTTAAGCTAAATTCGTCTTTGATTTCCGAGAGGCGCCATAGAGGTACTTTTGTTTCTAAGCGGCCGATGGTGCCGTCGAGCTCGAGTCCGTTAAAGCGCACCTTTTCGAAAGACTGGGGTCCTAGCCAACTTAAGCGGCATGTATCAATGGTGATGTGAGAGGCTGTTTTCTTTTCCGCTTTTTTAATGATCAGCCACTTGGCCCCATATAAAGGGAGAAAATAGAGGCCCAGAAGGGATAGAGCGAGAGGCGCGATCCAAAGCGATCTTTTCATCCCTATTTCATAAGGGGTTTTCCTGATCTCTGCAATTGTTTTCTCATTTCAATTGATTTTTTTTCAATCGGAATGGTTATACCCAACATGATTCAAAAGTTGATTTTTCACTGCGCCATCATCCCCCAATTTCGATCTGCAAAAACAGCCCC
>PLXF01000093.1:0-13841 GCA_003151315.1 Parachlamydiales bacterium | reverse complement strand
AAATCTTGGGTACCTTTCAAGTGGAACCGCTATATGCCACAATCGGTCAAAAATCGGTATACCGGCGCCTATTTGGCGCCCTCGCGTTGAAGAAAAAGGTGGTATCTAAAAATACCGGCGATTGTTTTTGCATCGGTGATTTGGTTTTTTTCAATCAGTTCATCGATTTGATCGAGGGAGAATAGTTGGAGTTCGATCACCTCGTCATCATCGGCTTGTAGGGGAGCCGGGTAGAGTTCTTGGGCGACAAAGAGGTAAATATATTCTGTGCAAAATCCAGGCGCTGTATAGAAGCCGCCGAGAGGTGTGATGTGATCGGAACCAAAACCGGTCTCTTCTTGCAGCTCCCTTTTTGCACAAGCGAGGGGTTCTTCCCCTTTTTCTAGCATCCCAGCAGGGAGCTCGAGAAGGATCTCTTCAGCAGCTCGGCGCCATTGCCTCGCGAGGATAATTTTCCCGCTCGAATCGATCGGGATAATGGCTGCCGCTCCCGAATGTTCAATGATCTCGGCCACCTTCGGTTCTTCATCAAATTGGTAGGTGTCTAGTCTTAAATTGATGATTTTTCCTTCATAAGCGAGGCGGCTCTCGATAAAGGAGCTAGCCTCAAACTCTTCTTGATCTTCCGGTCTCATTCTACAGTCACCGATTTGGCTAGATTCCGAGGTTGGTCAATATCGCAGCCTCTCTCTTTGGCTATGAAATAGGCGAGGAGCTGGCCGGCGATCGCGGAGGCGAAAGGGGAGAGCTCATCGATAGTAGGGGGGAGCCAAAATACATCGTCGGCGACGTCGGCAACGGCATTGAGTCCTTGAGGGGCGAAGGCAAGGATGGGTCCTCCTCTCGCTTTGACCTCCATCAGATTGCTTAAGATCTTCTCTTGCGTGCGGATATTCGCGCAAAAAGCGACAACGGGAAACGAGGGGTTGATAAGCGCTAAAGGGCCATGTTTCAATTCGCCCGCCGGGCATCCATTGGCGTTGACGTAGGAGATCTCTTTTAATTTTAAAGCCGCTTCTTGGGCTGTAGGAAACATATACCTTCGTCCCATAAAGAAAAAATCTTCGTAAGCGGCATATTTTTGGGCTAGCCGCTCTATATCGGCCGCTTGATCGAGAACCTGTTGAATGTGGCTCGGAATTTGTTTGAGTTTGTCTACGTAATGGACTGCGAGAGCGGGAGAGAGGCGCCCCCGAATGTGGGACAAATGAAGCGCAAGGAGATTTAAAACGGCGAGCTGTGAGGTGAATGCTTTAGTGGAGCAGACGCTCACTTCGGGGCCCGCTTTAAGGAAAATGGATCCATCCGTTTCTCTAGTGAGGGTGGAATTTTGGACATTGCAAATCCCTAAGATCCGGCATCCCTGTTTTTTCGCTTCGCGCAGCGCCGCTAAGGTATCGGCCGTTTCTCCCGATTGGGATAGGGCGATGACGAGAGTGTCGGGTCCTAAGATCGGATCTCGATAACGGGCTTCAGAGGCAATATCGCAACTCGAAGGGATTTTGACTAAATCTTCGAAATACATAGCGCCGATATGGCCGGCATGAGCGGAGGTGCCGCAGCCTAAGATCCAGATATGGCGCATCGATTTGAGCTCCTCTAGACTGATGCCAATCGGCTCAAAATCGGGGGTAAAACGCCCGTCAAATGCCTTTTGGATCGTTTGCGGCTGTTCTGAGATCTCCTTGCGCATAAAATGGGCAAAACCCTCTTTAGAAGGGGCTTTGTAGTCATTTTTGAACCGCTCTGTCTTTTTTTCGACGGGTTGTAGCGCTTGATCGAAAATATGGATCGCCCCTTTTTGGATCAAAGCGATCTCATCGCCCATTAAGAAAAGCACATTGAGGGAGGTGCCTAAAAAAGCATTTTGATCGGAGGAGATTAACGATTCGGTGCAATCGTCGTTGTAAGCGATTGCTAGGGGACTTTCCCGAGCTGCTGCGACAATTTGATCGGGATGATCTTTATGAATAAGAGCGATCGCGAAAGCCCCTTTTAGGAGGGGGAGAGTTTTATAGACAGCGTCGACGAGATTGCCTTGGTAATGGGAGCTGATCAATTGGACGATCACTTCGGAATCGGTTTCAGATAGGAAGGGGATCCCCCGGCTTTTTAACTCTTCTCGCAAACTGTCGTAATTTTCGATGATGCCGTTGTGGACCAGGGCGATCGATTGGGAGGAGTCAAGATGGGGATGCGCATTTTCGTAGGTCACTTTTCCGTGCGTGGCCCAACGGGTATGGCCAATAGCTAGATCTAAACGGCTTAAGTTGATTTTTTGCTTGAGTAAAGAGAGCTTTCCAGCCTCTTTGTAGGTGGAGATAGCCCCTTCTGCTATGCCGGCGATCCCGGTTGAATCGTAACCCCGATATTCGAGCTGCTCGAGTCCTGCCAAACAGGTTTTTAGGGGATCTTTATCGCCAATATATCCAAATATGCCGCACACAGAATTGTCCTATCGTTAAAGCTTAAAACCAAGAAGGGCTAAAAAGAGGGGAAACTCTTTGCGTGCCCGATTTTCCATTCGCGCTTTGCTCCCTTCGCTTTTTTTATCGGAGCACCATTCTTCCATCCCCTCTACCGCAAGCCCTGCCTGAGAAAACCAGGTGATGTAGGTGGATAACGGATGGTGGAACGAATAGGTCGTGCTCGATTTTTCCCCTTTGCCCGGTTCCATCTGGATCGGGATTTTTTGGGGGCTCATGTAGCCATTCATTTTTCGGTATTGGATTTGCGTCGCTTCGTCGAAACCCCAACTGCTTTGGCGAGGAATCCTGAAGCAGGGGTGGTTGAGAACAATCAGCAATTTACCCCCCTTTTTTAACGAGCGGACCGCATTAGCGACAGCCTTAGCCCCCTCTTCCATGTTTTGCAGACACAAAATNNACAAAATCATGACGGCCCAATCGAAATCGGTTTTTTTGACAGGAAGCTGTGCTGTAGCGTCTCCAACTACAAATTCCCGATGGGCCCCTTTTGTCAATTTTTGAGCATCTCGGATTAACGAAGGGGAGGCATCGACGCCCCAATAGTGAACTGTCTGCGGGATCTGACGGGCTAACACACCTTGGCCGCAGCCTAAATCGAGTAGAGCTCCCGTTGATTTGGGAGTGAGGTCTAAAAGTCTAAGTGTAGAGGGTAGAATCACCGCTTGATGGTAATAGTGTCCGTTTTCTCCTACGCAGCGGTTGTATGACTCTTCAGCCGCTTCCCATGAGGTCCCTTTTTTCATTTGAGCCAGTCCTTTTTTCGCGAGTGATAAATCCATAGAGGCACTCCACAGAAGAGGAGTCCTCCGCCGACCAATATTGAGATAAAAATGGGGTAGTTTCCGGTGTCGAGTTGCGAAGGGGGGAGAAAGCTAATTAAAAAGCCGAAAGCGGAACCGATAAACCCAAGCCCAGAGACTACCCAAATACCCCACTTACCGCCAGGAACCCGATAAGGACGGGGAACCTCTCCCTTTGTCAGGCGCAAAGTAACCGCTGATATAAAGAGGAGCATATACATGATCATGTAAAGGATCGAGGCGAGGGCGACAAGAATCCAATAGGAGCTGTTGACAGAGGGCATTAAGAGAAAAACTAGAGAGAGAAAAGTAACGATGATCGCTTGCGTAATTAAAATACCTACCGGCATATTGTGCTTATTTTTTTTATGGAAAAAGAGGGGTAAATCCCCATTTTCCGCGGAGGCGAGGAGCCCCCGGCTCGGGCCTACAATCCAGGTACTCATCATACCGAGAGCGCCAAAGGTCATAATCGCGGCGATGATAGGGGTGGCCCAAGGGATTTCAAGGGAGTTAAATAGATAGCTAAACGCTTCCATGGCACCTGAGGCAAGCTCAATTTCTTTAGCGGGAATGATGGCGGCAATTGATAGGGAGCCAAAAGTAGAGAGGGTCAAAATCGAAATGGCCGACAGGAAGATCCCTTTGGGATAATCGCGGCGGGGATTGGCCACATCTTTGGCGTGCACCGCCGACATCTCCATTCCCGACAGGCCAAATAGGACGCCCGATAAGAGAACGAGCTGGTTCCAAGAGGCAATATTGGGGAAAAGGCAGCTCCATGAAAACTCAATTTGGGAAGGTTCCCGATAAATCCAGACAATGCCGAGAAAAATAATGAGAATAATGGGGATAATTGTCCCTAAAAGAGCGGAAATCGAGCTGATCCAGCTCGATACGCGCATCCCTAAAAAATTGACGCAAGTAGCCATCCAAAAAGTGCCGAGGATCATAGGAATAATATACGATTTCTCCGTCGCCAAGGCGGGATTGAATAAGTAGGCGAAGGTAGCGGCGATAAAAGAGAGGATAGTGGGATACCAGATCACATTTTCAATCCACTGAAGCCAAATCGCTAAAAACCCCAATCGAGGTCCTAACGCCGCTTTTACCCACGTATAGACGCCCCTTTCAGGCCATCCACTCGCTAATTCGGCCGAAACGAGCGCGACCGGGATAAAAAAAATGAGGGCTGAGAGAGCGAGAAAAAAAACGACCGACAGCCCATACTCGGCAAATAGGGGGAAGTTTTTGATATTACAGATAGCGGCAATGTTGATTAAGGCAATCGTTGCAGCTGTTAGCGGTTTTTTTGTCACGGCGTTACCCCTTTTATCTAATATAGAGGAAATTGGGGCTCACAGACAAATAAAATTAGTGGGCATAGGCCCGTTGCCAATAAGGGTGGCTCAGATCTTTTTCATATTGATTAGTTTTGTGATCGTAAATTTTTGCAGGGGCCAAATTTTCGCCGTAACATCTTTGCAGATATTTTTCCGGATTATTCGGCATAAACACCTCGATGCCGTCTAACATCCCCTTCTTTAAAGGGAAAACATCGGTAAAAGAGGCGGGTATTTTAAATCTTCGCTCACGTATTTTCCACCACTCGGGGAAGAGGGAACTAGATTCTAACGAAAGGAGATATTGGATCGTCCGGTTTTCTGGATGGATCTTAAAATGGTAAATATCGACTAACGTCCCTGTCTCTTGGATAAAGACTTTAAAGTAGTTTTGGGGATTGAGTCGTCCCGACCAATCTTGAACGATATATTTTTTCGGGTCGAGGCCCGTTAAAGCGCGGCGCACGTTGTCGTGGTCGGGCAATAAAACAGCGATATCGATATCACCATCCCAAGGGATCACTCCGCCATGGCGATAGACGCCCAGGCATGTACCACAATCGACCCACCAGGGGATTCCCGCTTGATTGAGAAGAGTGGCGATTTCTTTCAGTGCCTCTTTCTCTTTTTTTAAATGGTTTTCATCTCCTGAACGTCGCGCATATTTTTCGGAGACGACCCATTCGGCCTCTTGCGGGTCGATTATATCCAACCCCAGTTTTCGATAGAAGGCTACATGAGATAGAATCGTCGGTGAAAAATAAGAACTTTGCATATCGATGTAGCGCTGTTTAGAAGAGGGGATGAGCAAGCTGAGCCCTTTCAGAGCGCTTCCTAAAATAAAACTGGAGGGGAGAGCTACTACACTGGCTGCTGTTTTTGTCCAAAATTGCTCAGAATAATCGAAACGTTGTTGGTAAACCCAAACTCCGTTTTCATCTAGAGATGCCGATTGACCATCGAACAGATATTGGAAGGGGATAAGAAGGGTGCTAGCTGCTTTTTCGATCCCAGAAGAATCGGCGGGAGTCGTATTGAGAAAAAAATTGCCGCAGACAGCATAATATAGGGTTACTAAGGGGATGAAGATAGCCATGCAGCTATCGATAAAAAAATCCCATAGTCTCTCCATCATCTTCTATTTCCTGCTGCTCCTCGTTTTAGCGTAACGGAAAACGCCCCTTTTGGCAACCGAATAAACCGATTCTTGAATCACGAGCGGNNCTTGAAAGGCACCCAATATTTCCGTTTCAATCGCCTATATCTTCTCCTAATAAACGGCGGGCCCGCTTGAGTGCGTCGGTGCGATCTATAGAACTGGACGGGGTTAATCGCGCGGCGAACTCTTCACAAAAATTCACCCCTTCTCGATCTCTGATTGGATCTGTTCCAGGAATAGCGCAATCGTTGGGTCGACCTGGGGCGTAATGGCGACATCCCAGGCACGAATGAAGAGCCGCGCTGCAACTGGGACAGAGGGCCCTAAAGCCCACTTTTGCAGCGTTTTCTTCGGTACTATGGGCACATTTCCAGCAACCCAATGCCTGCATTTACTGTTTCCTTTCAGGCGAAGGCATTTGTTGCCAAGGAGCTCGGTGTGTAGCGGGCGGTGTTGGTGGCAAATGATACGGCTGCAGCGGTATACGTGGAGGGGCGATCGGGGCTTGCGTAACACGTTGAGGGGGGATTGGACGCACTGCTCGAGCGGGAACAGGAGGCACGAGAACCAGAACAGGTCCAGGTGTATTTATTGAGATTATTGTGCGTGACGGTCGCTCTTGAACAGGAACTCTTCTTGGGGGCAGTGGAGGTAGTCGCGTGAATGTGGAAAGAGCCGTCCTGTGCGTTGCTTGCTGTTGTGGAGTTAAATCTCCTTTTTGCTCGGGAGTTGGCGTGTCTCCTTTGCGTTCAGTGCGAGTGATTCTACTTGGGAACATATTACCTCTTTAGTTGTGTTTTCTTTCAGTGTAGTCAAAACGTTTTCTCTCACAATCCCCTTTTTCTTCTTCTTTCCGATTTGATGGAAGAGAAGCGGTGCGAAAAATGGCGTTTTCTTCCGGAACTCGAGAAGCAATTGGCTCCGCCCGAAAAAAAGAGGGTTGAACTGGAAATGGTTGTGCGCTTCGGAGTCCCTCTAAAGAGAGGCGAGGAACTGCTTGGCGAGCGGCGGGTGGGAGAAGGAGTGGTGGAATTGCAATAGGAGCCGGTTGTTTGTTATGAAAGTGAGGCCTATGATCTTTTTGTGATGGTGGTCTAGACACGCGAACCCTTCGAACATCTATAGGAGTCCTTGATCGCATGTCGTCTATTGCGAATGTTAAACTTTGAGGTTTGCGGAGGAGATGATAACCTGCCTTCGTTTCGGCATGAATTTCCGGTTTGTGTTTTTTGCAACAATTGATAAAAGACCAAATGGTAAGAGCAGTTGCTACACTGAGAAGTCCGACGCTAATGGGCCACGGAAAAAATAGGTAGGCGGTTACGCTGGCAAAAATCAAACCTACAGCAGCTATGATTCTAAAGATCTGCATCTCGTTCATACAGGGGCGGCGCGCATCTACAACAACTCGACGATTATGTAAGACGGTTTCTTTAACAACACCGAAACTTGGGTTGTAAAGAGGGGGGGCACTTGGAAAATCAGGCATAATTATTACTCCTTAAAATTGTTTAGCGCGGACGAATTTATTCCGATTTACGTTGATTAGCAGGATATCGAAAGAGCTTTGCCAACCCGAGTTGACGCCAATAATAATGGCCTGATCTTCACTCCACTGGTTAAATTCCTTGGTATCGCTAGGACATACTTGCCAGTTGGAGCTATCGGATAGGGCGAGTTCGCCTCTAGCTTTGTCAATAATGGAGATAAAATGGGTGTAGCTGCTCGATTCATAGGGGCCCAATTTTAAATTAACGGGTACCAAGGTTCCGGTTACTTTATTGATGATTTTAAAAGTATAAGAGGAAAACCAGGTCCAGTTTTGCGTGATGAATAGAGGATCGGTCGATTTCCAAGTAAGAGCTTCAGCGGTCTCTCCGGTCCACACAGAGCCATCTTCAAGTTCAAGCGAATTTCCTAACGCGGAGATTTGCGTTATCCAATGCACCGAAGCCGGATAATAGATTAAAGGGAGGTCGCCCCACCATTTCCCTTGATTAGGCTCATGAAAAGGGATGTCTGAATCTATAGCAAGATAGCTTCTCTCTTCAATCGGTTCGACTGATTGTTCGATTTCGATCCGTTTTTCTCCGTCTGCGTGCGCAAAAATAGGAAGTAAAAGGACTGCTATGGTCAAGTATCGCGCTATAGTTTTCATGAACATTTCCTCGTTAAATCATCAAGATAAAATTAAAATGACACTCGACTTTAGCAAAGTAGATTTTTTTGTACACGAAATTTCTTCCTTGCATGGGGTTTTCAGAATCGGTAAAGAGAAAAGAAGGGGTGTTCATGTCAAAAAAATGGCTGTTCGTTTTTATCTTTTTTCTGCAATCGGTTCAAGCTGTAGTACCTCCCGATTTGTTCTCGTTTGCCATTGGCGCTTTTGATTTTTATCGGGAAAAAAATAGGACATGGGAATTCGAAGCCGAATATAAGTTCCATGCGCGCGCGCTTAAATCTCCCATTGACTGTTTAGAATTTTGCCCCCTTCTGGGCCTTATGGCAACAGCCAAAGGAACGGTATACGTATATGGGGGGATCAATTTCGATCTTCTGTTCTGGGATCATCTTCTGATTGCCCCGGGATTTGCTGCGGGGTATTACCATGCGGGAGGTGGAAAAAATTTAGGATATCCTTTGGAGTTTCGCTCAGGCATTGAACTCGCGTGGCAATTTAAAGATTGGCACCGGTTGGGTGTCCATTTCTACCACCTATCTAACGCCAGCCTAGGCAATCGGAATCCGGGTGAAGAGTCGCTAGTCCTCTATTACGATATTCCGATTAAAAAGGGATTCCCTTTTATTTGTAATTAATAATAATTATTGACTGTTATTTTATTATAATTTATATTTAAGTTAAATTAAAGAATATACCGATTCTTGAATCACGAACGGTATATGCAATTTATTTTTAAATAAGGTGTGGTATGGTCCAAGAGATTCCTTTTGAGCCTTTTCGGTTTGCGGAGGATCCTCATCGACAGACAATTATGAATGCCTTTTGCAATCATATGTTTGGGCCTACGTCGGAGCAAAAAATCGTTAACTTGCCCGATGGGGATAAAATCTCACTAGAAGTGACCACGCCGGAAGGGTGGGAGCCGTCTAAGCCCACGGTCGTATTGGTTCATGGCCTTTGCGGATCTCATCAATCGCCCAATTTAGTTCGGATGTCTAAGCGAATGGAATCCAACGGAATACGCGCCGTTCGGTTTAATATGAGAGGATGTGGATCGGGACGAGGTTTATCCCGTAATATTTATCATAGTGGTAGAAGTGAAGATCTATTTGAAGCGATTAAGGCTTTAAAAATGGAGCATCCCACCTCGCCGATTGTCTTGGTCGGTTTTTCTTTAGGGGGCAATATCGCTTTAAAGCTAGTGGGGGAGTTAGGAAAAATCGGTAAGCGGTTTCTCCACAAGGCGATAGCTGTCTCTCCTCCTGTTGATTTAGCTTTAAGCATTCGGATGTTAGGAGAGCCGCAAAACTCTCTGTATGAATCCTACTTCTATCGACTCTTGCGCGATGACGTCTATTACTTGCACAAAGTGTTTGGATTGCCCCGAATCAGCCTGCCTAAAAACTTAAAGCTGTATGAATTCGATCAGATCTACACAGCTCCCGTTTGCGGCTTTAAAAATGTGGACGATTATTACAGCAAATGCAGCGCTTTGCATGTTGTTTCCCATATTGATATTCCGACAAAGATCCTATTAGCAGAGGATGATCCGATCGTTTCTAGCGCTTCTTTAGATCAGTGCCCGCTTCCGGAGTGCGTGGCTCTATTTAAGACAAAAAAGGGGGGGCACATGGGATATATAGGTGCTCCTGGCAGCGAAAAGGGGTTTTACTGGCTCGATTCTCTCTTAGTCGACTGGATTTTAGAGGGTTTCGATAAACTCTAAGCTCGACTTTGCAACTTTTTTAGCCGGAGTGCCTTGGCCGATTGTGTTCGGGTACTAGGCTTCTGTGGCCGCTTTGTTAGTTACGAACTGTTTGTTGAGTGAACGGACTGAGAGGATCCAGAAGAAGACCGTAAAGCCGATCACGGGTAGAAGGAAGTTTGTGATCGACAGGACAGATCCGCTGCCGATGATCTGAATTAAGAGAATCTGAATCCAAGCGGCTCCCGATTTGCCTAAGCGCGATCCGACGACGTCGATGGCCGCTTTCCCTTTTACTTTTGACTCTTGATCTAAAGGAATGAAAGCCATCTCTTTGGTGGGGTCGAAAAAGGCATATTTCATCATTTTGCTCGACACGTTTTGGAAAGCGCCAAAGGCGACGATGAGCATAAGGGGAGTTGTTTGTAGGGCTACTCCTAAAGGAGCAGTCCATTCGGGATGAATAAATAGAGTCAGGAAGATAAGGCTAGTAGATCCGATCACGATTGGGGGCAGAAGAGCGCAAAAGCGCCAGCCTAAAACACGGATCAAAATGCCGCCGAAGAAAAGGGTGACGCATAACGAACAGATCCCCACGGATGAGCTGATGGTCGCCATAAATCCCTGGTAGGCGCCCGTTTCGGGAAAGGCGAGTTTGAGGTTTGCTTTCCAAGTGACTTCGGTCAAGTTGATCGTTAAGCCATAAGCGATCACCATCATGGCTATAGCGCGTAGGTAGCGAGAGCGGACGATGAACTTGATGCTTTCAAAGAGAGACAGCTTCGTTTTTTGGTCGAACGCCTGGTTTTTATTTTCGGGTTGATACAACCTAGAATCTTGGGTCAGCACTCTTCGAGTGAGAAACCAGTGGAGCGCCATGATCATTATGCCGAAAAAGAGGATGAAGCCGATGAGGCTTTGGAGCGCCGTGTCAAATTGGGCTCCCACATATTTTTGGGTGAAGTAGTAGACGAGAGGGCCAACGAGGATCTGAGCGAGGTCTCCTCCAGCAACGAATAGGTTATAACATCTTTTCGCTTCATTGAAATTGCAAATGTGGTTGACGAAGCCCCAAAAGAGGAGAAAAATCACGATGCTGCCCCAGAGCTCAGCAGTCACAAAGAAAATCGATTGGATCCAGTTCCGGTAGATTGACACCCAATGGCTATTTTGGGGTCCTAGAACCTCTAACAGCCAGTCTGCTGAGGCATGGGGAGAGAGGGCTTCGACATTCGGGTAGAGAACAAAGCCAAATAGAGCGATGACCGCCATAAAAAAACAGATAATCCCATAAAAGAGGGTCGATCTGCTGAACCTGTTTGCTAACCTAGAATAAAGAAGGGTAGCTCCAAGAGCGATAGGGAGAACAAGCCATCCTTTTAGGACGGGAATTACTTCAGCGCCCCCTCCTTTAGCCGTGACGACAAAGGCATCCTTCATCGTGGTGAGGACACCATAAGTTAGGGAAATAAAAAATTTAATAAATATTAGGGGAAGAAATTTCTTGAACTCGTAACCTTCTACCGGCCAGAGGCGCTTTCGCCAGCGGGCCAACGGAGTGATTGCTCCAGACGCCATATTCCCAAAATTAGATTCGTAGGCATTTATACACTAGATGGGTGAATTAAGTCACCCATCAAAAAAAGTATTTGCATATTCCGCAAATTACTTACAAGCCACTAATTTATCTCCGTTCCCTTTTTCTACAGAACGGACAACCACTTTCCACTCTTTCCAGCTCTGTTTAAAGCTTTTTTTAGCTTCTTTGATATCGGCAACGAGCTTACTGCGCTCTTGTTTTCCCAACGTTTTATACTTTTCGATGAGCTCTTGGATAGTGCCTAATTTCGACACTAGCGCTTCGTTGAGTTCGGTTAGTATATTTTCAATCTTCTCTTTGTGAACGAAAAAGGAGCCTTTTACCTGTTCCACTAGCAGGTTTTTGTGGTCGGTGATGAGCTGCTTTTGAATGCGGTAATCATTCACTGTTTTCAGATCTTTTGCTAGGCCGAGTTTATGCAGTGTCCAGATCAACCACTTTGTGGGGTCGAAGTGGTACCAACGGATCCCGTTGCGGTAATCGTTGGCAAATGTGTGGTGGTAGTTGTGATACCCCTCTCCGTAAGTAAGGAGGCAAATGAGGTAGTTATCCACCGCTGAGTGTTCACGGCTATAGGCCTGTTCTCCCCAAGTATGGGCGAGAGAGTTGATGAACCAGGTCGTGTGGTGTAGGCAGAATGTTCGCAGCCACCAGATGAACAGGAAAGAGGCCCAATAGTCTTGGAAAATCCAGCCGCATAGGAGAAATACAAGGACGTTCGATCCGATCATACAGGCGAGATAGTGATTGTGTTGGAAAACTAGCAATTTATTGCGATAGAGATCCGATATGATTTTTTTGTCGATTTCGTCCGATTTATAAAAGAGCCACCAAACATGGGCATACCAAAATCCCTTTTTGATCGAATAGGGATCCCTGTCTGTATCGACAAAAGCGTGGTGCAAACGATGGTCATGCGCCCAGCGCAAAGCGCTTCCTTCCTGTGCTAAGCTGGCGAAAAAGAGGAGGACAGCTTCAACGAAAGGGTTTGTTTTGTACGTTAAGTGGGAGTAGAGGCGGTGATAACCTGCCGTCACAGCGATACCGGAAACAAAGACGAGGACCGACATCGTGATGATGAGCGCTGCAGAGGGGAGCTGCGCTAAGAAAAAGAGGGGGAGAGCAATCGCCAAGAAAAGGTGGTAGCCCCCGATGTAAAAAATAGTTCCCCAGTGGATTTTTTTTGGTTTCATAGAGGTTCCTTTTTATTCTTTTGCCGCGAAACGGCGATTAATAGCAGGGTGATCACAAAAAAGATCGCCGCTGCTAGGAAAGGGATATAGGGAGGATCCATACAAGGATGCCCTGGAGCTAAAAAACTCCAACCCGGCATTTGGGTTATCAGTAATTGGTAAAGAGCAAACCCTAAACCGACAATGACTTGCGGCAGAAGGTAGGTAGCTATACTGAAAAAGCCATGCCAAGAGGCAAATCCGGTAATGATAGCTAAAGGAAATAGGCAGATCCTTTGATACCAGCACAAAGGGCAGGGCTCTAATCCTAGGAGTTCGTGTAAGTAAAGGCTTCCCGCCATAGCCAGCGAGGCGAGGACCCAGATAGCATACAGGCCAAATTTTCGGATCATAGACGAGCTCCTAAACTCTCTTTCAGGGTGGGGCCGAGTAGCATAGCCGCAGCAGCTAAAAAAATAAAAATCGTCAATGTCACCATGATTAAAAAACGGGGAGGTCTAACTTCCATAGATCTTTCACCACAATCCTTTCTAAAACAGAATGACATCTTATAGACTCATTTTAAAGAGAATTTGTTGGTTTGATGGTAGATTTTGTTTGTTTTACATAAGTTGTTATTAAATTATAATTTAATTGCGAATACTATCTGTTTTTATGTTCTATTGATAATGAGTTAATTGTATATCTAAAAAATTTAGGAGGGGGCCCATCTCGGAATACATGACCTAAATGGCTGTCGCATCTTCTGCACAAGACTTCGTATCTTTTGAATCCCAAGCTCCAATCTTCCAAGTAATAAATATTTTTTTTGTCTATGGGCTGTTTGAAGGTGGGCCATCCAACTCGTTCCACATATTTGTCCGTTGAGCTAAATAGGGTGAGATCGCAGGCGGCGCAACAATAGATCCCTTCGCTCGCGAAAAGGACATATTTCCCTAAAAAGGCCCGTTCGGTCCCTTTTCGTCTCATTATTTGATACCGCTCCTGACCTAGCAGAGTCCGCCACTCGTCATCACTTTTAGAAATCTTTTCGCCCTGCCATAGGAGGGATGCCGCGAGGAGGTAAATATAAAGTTTCATAATTTGGCTTATATACTGCTTCCGTTTCAAGCGGCTATATATTTTTCGTTGTAACGCAGGTCCTTTTTTGGGCTTTTTAGCGGGGCTACTATTCGAAGACAAATAGGGCCCCGCTAAAAAGACCAAAAAAGGACCCCGTTACAACGGAAAAGATATAGGCGATTGAAACGGAAGCAGTATATAGTGGTTCCACTTGAAAGGTACCCAATATTTCCGTTTTAACAATTCATCTTTTCAACTATTTTGGCAGGGTCCTATGGTCTTCGAATAGTAACCCTGCCAAAATAGTT
>PLXF01000015.1:3512-3739 GCA_003151315.1 Parachlamydiales bacterium | reverse complement strand
CGACTTTGCAACTTTTTTAGCCCGATTGCCTCTGCATATTTGTCCTCTGAGGCGTTTATTTAACCAAGAAGGGGTTTTTAACCCCTTCTTGGTTAAATAAACCGACTAGTTTGGCCAAAGGCCAAACGTCCGAGGGCAAATAGGCCAAGGCAATCGGGCTAAAAAAGTTGCAAAGTCGAGTTATACTACAATCGGTCAATAACTTGGAATTTGAGCTGCGTGAAAGT
>PLXF01000015.1:0-3441 GCA_003151315.1 Parachlamydiales bacterium | reverse complement strand
CTCTTCATGAAAAATTGGGAAGAGACCGATGCGCTAGGGGTATGCAAGGCGTCTCGCGAATATGAAGACGTAGTTCGGGTCTGTGAGCAGTTAGAAATCCCCTATTATAGCGTCCATTTCATCGAAGAATATCGGGAAATGGTCTTTGCGCAGTTCCTAGCCGACTACCAAGCAGGACTCACCCCCAACCCCGATGTCCTCTGCAATCGGGAGATTAAATTTAAAGTTTTCCTTGATAAGGCATTTGCTCTTGGAGCCGACTATTTGGCAACGGGGCACTATTGCCAGACCGATGGAAATGGGCTCCTCCTCAAAGGGAGCGACAGAGGCAAAGACCAAAGCTATTTTCTGCACGCAGTTGTCCCAAAAGCCTTGGCCCGAGTCCTCTTCCCTGTCGGGCATCTCACTAAAAAAGAGGTCCGAGAAATAGCCCGTAAACACAATTTGGCGACCTCAGAGAAAAAAGACAGCACAGGGATCTGCTTTATCGGGAAACGGGATTTTAAGCCCTTTCTATCCCAACCNNCTCGACGGAAAACGGGTGGGACGACACGACGGCATTGCTTTCTATACCCTCGGCCAAAGGCGCGGAATGGGACTTGGTGGAGAGGGCGAGGCTTGGTATGTAGTAGGTAAAGATCTTTCCCGCAACACGCTCCTAGTAGAAAGGGGTGATCTTCATCCCGCTCTGTATGCCGATACTTTAGTCGCTAATCAATTCACCTGGATTGACACCCCTCCTGCTTCATTTCCCTATTCTTGCCGAGCCAAGGTTCGCTATCGACAAGAAGATCAACCCTGCACCCTTTTCCCCATTGAAAACGGCGCCGCTACGATCTCTTTCGATACGCCGCAGCGGGCCATTACACCTGGCCAATCGGTCGTCTTTTATCAAGGAGATATCTGTTTAGGCGGAGGCATTATCCAATCGGCTGGCCCCTCTTATTACACACAAAAAAAAACGTTGGCCAATTTCGCTATCCATTAGACCGATAGAATTTTTTGTTCCAACAACGCTTTCAATAGATCTTTAGTTGGATCAACTTTAGCAATCTGATCCTCCTCTAAGATGTACGTTGCGTAAGGGTGGATTTCTCGGCAGAGATTCTTCAGATTTTCACTTTGTAAAACGATTGTGTCTACAGCATGTAAAGAAGAAAGAAGATGGACCAACTCTTCAGGTGGATGGGGATCGCTAATATAAATCATCAAGGGATACTTGCCTAAACTCGTCAGTTCTCGAATCGCCTGAAACAGGGGCATCGTAATCCCCTGCCCTTTTTGCAGCACGAGAAGCGAATAGCGCTTCCCTTTAAAAACCTGCCGCAGAGCATGGATATGGCTCTCATCGAATATCTTCGTGTCGCTATCGAACTCGAGAAGGCGTTGCGCAAGCTCGGGAAGGGTGACCTGCACGCAACCGAGCCTTTCGATCGAAATACCAGCCCCTATATTCGCGATTTGAGCTGCTTGGTGGATGTCGAGGCCGTTCGCTAAAGAAAGGCAGATCAAAGAGAGTACCGTATCGCCCGCACCTGTGACATCTTTCACCTCTTTTGAACGGACAGGGAAATCTCGGCGAGATCCCTCTTGATCGAAAAGGGAGATTCCCGCCTCCGATCGGGTGATAAGGAGCAGATCGACCTCTGTTGTATCGAGCAAATGGCGAGCCACCTCATTTAAGGGAGTAGAAGAGGACATTTTCGCAGCCGTATAGGCCTCCNNGATTTGATAAAATCGCTCCCCTTAGGATCGACGACGACCGGGATCGAAAGTTTTTTGGCCATTTCAAAAACATACATGAGGATATGTTGGGTTAAAAAGCCTTTCCCATAATCGGAAATCGCGACGATTTGTACCTGAGGGATCAGCTCTGCCAAGCGAGAGATCACCTGCGCTTCAATCTCTTTTTGCACTAAGGCAATGGTTTCAAAGTCGACGCGCAATAGCTGTTGGCTATCGGCAATGAGTCTATTTTTAACGGGCGTTTTGTAGTTAGGTTCTCGAAAAAGAGCTGAGACATTAGCACCTTGCATTGAAAGGCGCTCTGAGAGCTCCTCCCCTTCTCGATCGGCCCCGATTCTTCCGACAGCAAAAACCTTTCCTCCCAGCGTAGTCAAATTAAGGACCACATTGCCCGCGCCTCCAGGTCTCGATTCTTGCTTGAGAACCTCCATAACGGGAACGGGCGCTTCGGGAGAGATCCGCTTCACTCGGCCTGTCGTATAGGCATCGAGCATAAAATCGCCGATAACTAAAGCGGTGAAAGGCTGAAAGGAGCTGAATGTTTTAGCGAGTTTTACCATCGAGCGCTTTGCAAGAGATAATCCTGCACATACTCGCGCACCGCGTTTTGCGGAGACATTATCTGAGCGTGCTGAATATCTGATGAAAAGATCTTATTGAATTTACGCATGTCTGCGCAAGTATAATTCTGGTATTGGCGCGAAAGATCGACGGGCATATCAATGTAATCGATCTGAGGCTCTTTGCCGAGCGATTGAAATAGAGCGAAAGCGAGTTCATTCCATGTTGTCGGCTGCCCCTGACCAATATTAAACAGGCCACATACATCCCGATTGTCCAAAAAAGCGCAAGTCATCCGAACCGCATCTTTCACATAGATAAAATCGCGACATTGCCCCCCATCAGTAAAACGGGGCTCATTTGATTTGTAGAGTTGAATACTCCCCTCTTGCGCCACTTTTTGCGTCATTTTTAGCACCATAGAGGCCATCCGCCCCTTATGATACTCGTTAGGGCCATACACATTGAAATACTTAAGGCCCACCACATTTTTTAGCACTTTTTCTCTCTTCATCCACAGATCGACAAGCTGCTTAGAAAAGGCGTACATATTGAGCGGACGAAGCTCTTCAATCTGAGATTCATCATCTGAAAATCCCAACCTCCCATCGCCATATGTCGCAGCAGAAGAGGCATAGATAAACCGTTTGTTGTGGGACAATGCCCACTCGGCTAACCGAACGGAAAAGCGGAAATTATTTTCCATGAGATAATCGGCATCCGTTTCTACCGTATCAGAACAAGCACCGAGATGAATCACCGCGTCAACGTCTCCTTCGCGCCCTTGCAAATAGGTGAGTATGTGATGGCGAGAAATCAGATCGATGAATTGTTTACCGACGAGATTTTTCCATTTATCTCCCTGCTTGAGATCGTCAACTAAAAGGAGATCGGTAAATCCCCGGTCATTCAGATAACGGACAACGCCAGAGCCGATCATACCAGCGGCACCCGTCACAATAATCATTGGCTGTTTAGGCTGTCTATGCATAGAGATTGGAAGTTTAGCGAAAAACAAGAAGCGAGGATACGGCAAAAATCGGCGCTGTTTTTCAAGTGAACGAGTCTATACTGCTTCTAGTTGAAAGTTAGACAACCAACCCGTGATAGCGCCCAGAATTTTGATCAGGCGTA
>PLXF01000097.1 GCA_003151315.1 Parachlamydiales bacterium | reverse complement strand
AAAAATGCGCGTTTTCGCGCCTCTGTGAGCTCTGTGTTCTCTGTGGTAAATACTGATAATGAGCCTGTTATGCGAAAAACGAATTATGCAACAACGCTGAAAGATCTTAGAAAAAATTAAACCACATCTGCCGCGCAGCGGAACCCATAAGTGCCATTCACGGCCCCGGGGTTATTGCGATGGCGGTGAGCGCAACGCAGATCATCTTTAAGGCTTTTCCAGCAGCCGCCCCTTAAAACCCGGTAGACGCCCTGAGGAGGACCTTGAGGATTGTCGGGTTCGACGCAAGAGGCATCATAATAATTGTAAGCATACCAGTCTTGGCACCATTCATAGACGTTACCCGCCATGTCGAATAGGCCAAACGCATTGGGCGGATAGCTCATTACGGGAGTCGTATCGGAACTGAAGAAATTAGCCTGAGTCCTTTCAATTTCTGAACCTGTAGGAAAAACAAAAATCTCTTGAGGGCCATTAGCCGCAGCTTCCCATTCGGCCTCTGTAGGTAGCCTTTTTCCAATCCAGCGGGCGTAAGCGACAGCTCCGTACCAGGTGACTCCTGCGACAGGATGTTTGGAGTAACCCGACTCGATCGTGAGTTTACCTGCAGTTCGTTTTATACGTGAATCGCGCAACCGGATGATGTCATTATTGTTGTGATCTTTTTCTCCCCCCATCGCTTGTAAAAAGCGGACAAATTGTTCATTTGTCACAGGATGGACATCGAGGGCGTAGCTGGTCAAAGTGACCGGGTGGCGCGGCATCTCATCGCGGGCTCCCTCATTGCTGCCCCGGATATAAGAACCGCCAGGAACAACGATCATGTCGGTGAGAATCGGCTCAATCTCTTTGATCTCTGTTTTTTTAGGCTCATAGTGAGAAACGAGCATATCGCGATGGAAAACAGCCGCCGGATCGGGCTCATATTCAGGTCTTGCTATCTCTTGAGGCTTTAATACGGGCTTGAGAGGCGCGTTCTCTTCTACTACGGGAGACGCTTGCAGCTTAGCTCCTCGTGGAAATTCAAATGACATCTGGAGAATGCTATCTAACTTCCCCTCCACTTCCGATAAGCTCAAAATTTCTTTGGACACAGTACGCGGCGCGGCTAAATATTCGTTCAACGCTTGGATCAATTTCTGCGGACGTATGTGAGGATTTGTCTGTAGGCAGCGATTAATAAGAAGATCCCAATTTTTTCCGCTATCGAGAAGAACTCTCGAAGGAAGATCAAAACACCCCTCAGGGATTTTTCCCATCAAAACAAAATAGGTTAAAACGCCGAATGCATATGCATCCACTTTGGCATCTAAGGGCTCATCGTCTAATTTTTTTTGCTCGGGAGCTAAAAAAGAGAAGCTCCGCACAAAGTTGCGGCCGATTTGAACAGAACGCTCCGATTGAGCTGGCTTCGGAATTAAAGCTTTCGCCGCCATTTCGCACAGACGTAAAAAGGAGACCCCTTCGCCAATCAACCGATTCAGACCAAAATCGGACAGGAGAAGGTTAACGCCCTCCTCAGCGGAAGTGACGAGAACATTCGTCAATTTAAGAGAGCCGTGAACTACACCCATCTCATGCGCATAATCGAGAGCAGAAGCAACTTGGCGCAAAAGAGTCTCTCCCTCCTCTTCATCAAGAGATTTCCCTTTCAAAGCCAGATACCGATCCAAATTCATCGTCTCGCCTAAGCTGTCGACGATCGGATCCATCACGAGAAAATAGCGCCCATCATGGCTTGAAACATTGTGAATTTTAGCAATATGGGGATGATCTAGCGCAGCAATTTCGGCGACCTTCGCCTCAAATCGGCGGATAAAGCCTAGATCTGCACACAACTCCTCTGGGAGGACCTTTAAAACAAAAGGTCTCTTGATAAATCGGTGTTCCGCGAGATAGACCTCGCCAAACGCTCCATGCCCCAGCGGCTTTTGGATAATGTAATCACTAATCGTTTCCAACTGCATAACAACTCATTCATATCCGAAGAGGACTATTGGTGCAATCAATTTTGCGCTCCCTCCGAATAAAAAAGAAGTTTTTTGGAGTCCTATCCATCGCTGCTGAACATGATGGCAAAAAAGTGTCTTCGCCTGGAGGCGTTGCATGTTCGCGTCTTAAATATTCAATCAGAAAGCGTAGATGGCATCATTCAGAATTGCCCAAATTTAAAAAAATGCACTGTATTCCCCTTTTTTCCCACTAGCACGCAAAGTTTTATTCAATATGCACTCCCGAGTTCGCTTCTCAATCAGGCCGAATGTACAGTGCACTGTTCTATCGGCGGTGCCATAATGCGTAGCAGGGAAGGACGGCTTGAGGAATTTTACATCAATTTCAATCCCATTCTTTTTGGGTCTGCGCCTCAATCTGGGATCCATTTATCGTTAGAACACGTTCCATCCTTACGAGTGGATCGGGAAGTTTCTCTTACAGATTATCTAGTGAAATTATTTGTAGAGCATATACTACAATCGGCCAAGAACTTGAAATTTCAGCAGCGTCAAAGTACCCTAGAATCTTTCGATCGCAACCCGNNGTTATTGACCGATTGTAGTATAGCCCTACATTAAGATGGTTATCCCTCCATTCGCAACTGTTAAGCGATACAAGCGTTGCGTTACTGACAAAAAATTTATAGACTCGCAACTTTTAGAGCAAGAAGACCCTCACTAGTAACTATTTACGCAACAACGCCATTTTAGATTAGCAGGTTTTATTAACATTGGAAAAATATAGGATTTAATTTACAGTTGCCTGCAAACATAGGGAGTTTTTATGAGTATTTCTGGAGTCTCACAAGAAAGTCAACATGACTACCACTCAATTCAGACGCAGCCCCAACGGAAAAAAGTTCTCTTAAAAAGAGCCGAATTTTTTAAAAATTTATTTAAGCAGTGCTTTAGCTGTTGTTTTCGCTCCAAACCGGCACCCCTGACCAAAGAAAGAGTTAATCCCGATCCTGTTTCAGTGGTAACACCTTCTGTACGTGCCGCTATTGAGACGCCTGCACCTAATGCTATAAAGAGTGTTCAAAACCAAAGAAAAACCCACTCAGTTCCTGTTTCAGTGGTGACTCCTCCTCCTGTACGCGCCGCTACTGTAAAGGCACCTGCGCCTGACGCTACAAAGAGCGTTCAAACCGAAGGAAACATTCATCCAGTCCCTGTTGCTGTAGAGGCTCTGCAGCCCCCTGCCGCTGCTGCGAAAGCACCTACGTCTGACGCCACAAAGAGTTTTCAAAAGCCAAGAAAATCTGAGGAAACTCAGAAAACAACAACCGAACAAGCGGAATTGATACAAAAGCGCAAAGCAATACAAGCTTTAGATAACGATCTAAAAACTTCTATTAAGCAACTGAATTGTCAGCGAGCGGAAGACGTTCGTTCGACCACAGGCTACGAAGCAACTATTCAAACAATGTACCAAAGATATTCAGAGCTATTCAAACAAATACACAACAATCCCGACGATTTGAAAACTCAACTGAGCAGTATAGAATCTAAAAGACAAGAGCATCTTAATATAATGGTTGAAAACAGGTTCGCGAAGCAAAGATTGTCTGCATACAATCAAACATTACAAAGCATCGAAAACCAGTATAAATCTGCCCTCAAAGAGAATGAAGCCAAGCCGGTGATCTTAACAAATGTTGAGGAATTGGGTAAATGCCACGAGGAGATGCTCGAACTTTTCGGTAAACTTTCTCAGGCTAGCCAGGAAGCGGCTGCAATACACTATCCCAACGGGCTGGCTGGTATGCATAGTGATCGCTTTTACTTGAGTTCTAAAGCGCTTAGTGGCGATACATGGCCCTAAATTTTAGCCTAGATGATTTCTAAAACAAAGACCACTCTATACCCAACGTGATTCAAAAG
>PLXF01000037.1 GCA_003151315.1 Parachlamydiales bacterium | reverse complement strand
TAGACCCACTGTGGAAATTGTGCAGCCAGCAACGCCCCAACTGCCTCCCAATATCCAGCCTTTAGCGCAAGCGGCAGCCGTCCAAGCGGCCCCCTATTTGACTGCCGAGGCCGCCTCTCTATTTTACCAAATGGTGGGAACGATCTACATCGCCGCCAATCAATCGGGTCTGTCGCAAACCGAAGTGGTCCTCAATTCCCCTGCTTTTTCCCACTCGATTTTTTATGGATCTACAATAACAATTGAAAAATATGCTACAGCTCCCGATTCTTTAAATATCCGGTTATCGGGGACAACTGAGGCGGTTCAGGCGTTTAATCACAATATGCCCAGTTTAATCGCCGCCTTCGAAAACGGAAATTTTAAATTTCGGATCAACCGCTTAGAGGCTGTCTATTCTGCTGAAAAGCCCGTTTTCCAAAGAAAAGGGAAAAACGAAGACAAGGATTTTGGCGGCTCTGAAGAGAGAAAACAATGAAGAACACATTCCCCTTACTTAGAAAAATCGGTTCCGAAATTAGCGAGCTCAACGAGGTGCCCCTATTTGGAACAGCTCCCCCCTTCGATTGGGATCGGTTCTCTTCGCTCCTCGCCTCCCATTTTGGCATTTCCAATCTCTCTCTGCGCCCTTTGAATCAAGAGTGGAATATGCCCCATCAACTCCTCGATGGGTTAGGAAAAAATGGAGTCGTTTTTCCGATCCACCTCTCAGCTCTCAATGGAGTCGTTTACTGGATTATGCCTCCGGGCGATATGGGGAAGCTCACCTCCTGGATGTTGAATAAAAAACCGCGAGGAAGAGCCCTCACCTCTGAAATTTTGCAAGAGGGTTTTTACCGCTATTTACTCTTAGAAGCGTTAGACGCCGTACAAAATATAGAGCCTCTAACTCAATTCACCTTGACTCTGCACGAAGAGGCGCCCCTTCCTGAAGAGAGGGCCTTTTGTGTCGATGTCGAAATGAGTTTTAATGAGAGTTCCTGCGTGGGACGCCTCGTAATCCCTTATACTTTGCGCCAAAGCTGGGTTGAGCACTTCAGTAGATCTTCTCCAGGCAAAAAAGCTTTTAACCCCCATTTAGAATTGACTCTAGGGATCAAAGTCGGCTCGGTCGAATTGCGTCCAACCGATTGGGAGGGGCTAAAAAAAGGGGATTTTCTCGTCCTAGATACAGGGAGCTACGATTTCGAAGAAAAAACGGCGATGGCCTCTTTAGTATTGGGAGAGACCCCCCTTTTCCACGTTACGGTTAAACACAATCAAATTGAGCTTCTCGAACCTGCTTTTTTATATGAGGATCCAACGGCTATGGAACGAAATCATTCTGCACATGATGAATGGAAAAACAGCGATGAGAGCGCTATCGATCTCCAATCGCTCCCCTTACAAGTGACAGTCGAGCTCGCTCGCGTTAAAATGACGTTAGAGAAGCTCTCTGCTTTATCTCCCGGAAATTTTCTCGAACTTCCGATCTCCCCAGAGGCTCCCGTTTCGCTAACCATCAATGGACAAAAAGTGGGTCAAGGTGAGCTCGTTTATCTGGGAGACACTCTCGGCGTTCGGATTTTAGAACTAGGGTAATTTCTTCCGTTATGGATGATGAAGATGATTTTCATAAACAAAATACCCTTCCCGATTTAAGCGGCAAAGAGAGCCGATCTCCTTCCCAGCCGCAAAAAATCGGCCCCTATAAAATTGAAAGTCTTTTAAATAAGGGGGGGATGAGTCTCCTTTATCTCGGGATCCACCCCACCACCCATCAACCCCTCGCTATTAAAGTTCTCCTTCCTAAATATGGAAAAAATAAAGAGATGGTCGGCCGCTTTTTAAAAGAGGCCCAGATCATCGCTTTGACCAACCACCCCAACATCGTCAAACTCTATGGGCAAGGGCAATGGGAAAAAGGGCTCTACATTGCCATGGAATTTATCCAAGGCGTATCGCTCAGACAATTTATCCAGCACAAATCGCTCTCGCAGCGGCGCGCCTTTGAAATTATCCTGCAAGTAGCCTATGCGCTCTGCCATTTACACACTCACGGCGTAATCCATCGAGACCTAAAACCAGAAAACATTTTGATCACCGAATCGGGCGAAATCAAAGTGATCGATTTTGGAATCGCTCAACTCCAAGACGATGGACGCGAAGAGCGGATCACTCAAAATCGACGCCTCATGGGCACCCCTATTTACATGAGTCCTGAACAAAAAGAAAACCCGCTCCAAGTCTCCTACTCCTCCGACATCTATTCGCTCGGCATCATCGCCTACGAGCTTATTTTAGGGAGACTCAGCCACGGCGTGATCCATCTAGCCCTTTTACCTAAGAATTTACGTAAAATCATCGAAAAGGCGCTACAAACCGACCCGGCTAATCGCTACCACGACATTGTCGATTTCATCACCGACGTATCTCAATATGTGAAATCGCTCGAATCGGAAGCGCCCCTTCGGAATGAAGAAATTCCCGATGAGATGCTCCAAATGGTCGATCAGGCCCGCTCCCTTCTCGTCCAAACAAAAGCGCCTCGCTGGCCGCAGATAGAAATGGGAATATCTGTTCGGGAGGGCTCCTCGTTTTCGGGACTCTACCTCGATTTTTTCCGTTTACAAGAAAATCGGTATGCCATCTTTATCGCCGAACCGCTCGTAATGGAAACCGCTTCGACGATTTATAGCTCCGTTTTGCGCGGCATGATCCGGATGTCGATGGGTCAGTTTTTCCAAAACGGAAAAAAAGATCAACATCCGATCCAAATGCTGCATGGATTAAATCGGATACTCGCTGAAGATCCGATGGGCAAAGCGTTTAGCCTTTCCCTTCTCCTCTTAAATCCCGACAAAGACCAGCTCGCCTTCGTCTCTTGCCAAGCGGGACCTCTGCTGCACATCCCCGGAGGGAGCCAAAAACCGCGCGTCCTTACGACACCTAATCCAGCGCTCGGCGCAGAAGCAGGAGCTTCTCTCCTCGAAACCGCGGACAATTGGAATGCCGGAGATGTTCTTTGGCTCTCCTCTACGCAGATCCGATTGCCCAAAGGGGATGAACCCCTCGATAAAGGGCTCCTCGCCCTTTCCCCCCAAAGCCAAGCGGAGCAACTCATGGAGCGCGCCACCGGAGGAAAACCCTCAGCCGCTCGCTCATCCACTTTACTCACCATCCACCGTATTTTTTAGCTTTTATGCTTCTACTCACAGGCTACAAAAATTTAACGCCAAGTCGCGAAGGCGCAAAGAAAAATGGCATAGAAAGAATCGTCTCTGATCTTTAAAAATTTTTGCGTCTCCGCGGCTTAGCGTCTTTGCGTTAAANNGCCTTCACTCGCGCCTTGTAATCGTACAATGGTCGCTCGTTCCAGGCAAAAAATTTGCGCAGCCTTCTTGCATATTCTATCAATAGAATTTTAAATCACTATAATTCAAGAATCGATATATTTTTCTGAAAAATCTAGGTATTGTACAAAAACATGAAAATTATTTTTATCAACCGCGTCAATGCACAATCCAAATGGGGAGGGGATCTTAAAACTATTTCCGCTCTCTCCTCTGGACTCCAAACCTTAGGGCATGAAGCTCCAATTATCTCCCATGTGTCGGAACTCTCTCCCTGCGATTTTATCTTCATCAATAATTCGCTTCCCGATTTACGCGCTCTCAAAGTCGTGATCGACCTGATGGGGATCCCTTACGGCATTATCCCCTACCATGAAGATTACGCACGCCATTTCAGCGCCTCTTTTGGCTTTTATTCTTATATCCAATCAGGGCTCGACAAAGAGAGCGATTTTCCTCTAGAAACTCTCATCCAAACACCTCAACTCATCCATAATTACCCCGTAACTGCCCCCTACACTCCTTATATAAACGCTCCCGTTTTCGAAGGGGCCAAAATAACTATTACAGGCTCTAACGAAGAGGCGAAAACTATCCACAGAGATTTTCCCGGCTGTCCGACAAAAACAATTCATTGGTCTCCCGGATTTGCCGAAGATTTTTTATGCCAATCGGCGACAGATGAATTTCTCTCCTTTACCGGCTTAAAGTCGGGAGAGTATATTTTACAGGTGGGGCGAATGCAGCTACGAAAAAATCAATTAGCCTCCATCATCGCCACCAAAGATGGAGACATCCCCCTCGTATTCATCTCAACCACTTCCCAATCTCCGAACTACCTAGCCACGTGCCTAGAAGCGATTAAGAAATACAGAAAAGGGCCCACCTTGATCATTAGCGAAAACGTAAGCCCAGCTACATGGGGTCGTTTGCGTATCATTCCTATGCCTGACGGAAAAAAACTCTCCGCCTCTATGCTCCATAGCGCGTTCGCTCATGCAGGACTCCACCTCCACCCGGCCTTTTGCGAGCTTCCTGGGTTAACCTATTTTGAATCGGCCCTTTTAGGAATTCCTACCATTGCCTCCACCTGGACAACGATCGCCGAATATTTCGAAAGCCCCTCTTTCGACGATCGGATCGAATATTGCGAACCCTACGATCTGGCGAAGATCACACAACTCATCGAAAAAAAAATGGGGCAAAAATATACACCAGGCCCAACACATCCTGCGCTACAGCGGACGAGCGTAGACGTAGCCAAAGATTTTTTAAGTTGCTTATACCTCTCGTGACTCCAAAATCACGAGCGCCGCAACATTTTCTTGAACGATGAGAATCATCCACTAGCTTTTTTTTCCAAATTGACCTATCATCCCCTTGCACCTTGCATTAATTTGAGTAGTCTTTTACGATTCAATCTAGTACTCAGTTAGTCAGGATGCACCAGTTAAGCTGGATCCAAAATCGCGAAACATCGCAAGGATTTTGACCATAGAAATGGGAAGTGGCAAAAAAATGCTCGATCAGACTGTTTCTATTTTCGATGCTGAGGAACGTTATATTCTATGAATGTTAACTCGATAAAATATCGTCTACTCCCCTTCGTTCTGGTTTCTCTTACCCTATTCGGCGATGACAAATTGGCCGACATGGAAGCCAAACCCGACAGCTACACGATCAATTACAATACTGTATCGATTGTGGAGTACATCCGCTTTGCCAGTAAAATTTCTGGCGCCAATTTTATTTTTGACGAAAACGATCTGAATTTTAACGTCAATGTGATCTCAGAGGGCCCCATCACAGCACAAAACGTGATGGCCACTTTAGTCCAAGTGCTCCGCATACATGGATTGGCTCTTCTTGAGCAGGACAATAACCTCGTTATTCACAAAAACGCCGACGTAAGACAAATCGCCAAACTAGTCCCTGAAGGGGGCAGTAGCGGCAATGCGCCGATCGTCACTCGCATATTCCGACTTAAGACAGCGAAGGTCGATTCGGTGGCCGCCATTATCCGCCCCATGATTTCCAAAGAATCGATTCTCGACATCTCGGCCGAAACAAAGCAGATTATCCTCACCGACGTCACCTCCAACGTCAATAAAATCGCCGATTTAATCGAAAATATCGATGCTCCCCAAACCAAAATGGAAATCAAAACCTACGAGGCCAAATACAACTCGCCCGAATTTTTGATCAACACAGCGAGCCAAATCCTCGATCCCGTCACGCAAGGCACCCCTTTTGTGATGGTACCTCAGCCCTTGGCCAATACGATCCATATCGTTACGACGCCCGAGCTTGCCGAAAAGGCGATTGCGATTTTAACGAGCCTCGACACTCCCGCTAAAAAAGAGGCCCTTTCCGAAAAGAAGATCAAATCGGAAAATATTTTCGTTTATAAACTACTGAATGCTTCGGGCGACGATGTGTTAAAAGGGCTCGACAAGATTGCGGGGCAC
>PLXF01000122.1 GCA_003151315.1 Parachlamydiales bacterium | reverse complement strand
TGCAACTTTTTTAGCCCGATTGCCTTGCCCCTATGCCCTCAGACGTTTGGCCTTTGGCCAAACTAGTCGATTTATTTAACCAGGAAGGAGTTAAAAACTCCTTCCTGGTTAAAAAAAACGCCTCAGAGGACAAAAGGCCAAGGCAATCGGGCTATATACCTCTCGTGACTCAAGAATTGGTTTTTGAATCACGAGAGGTATATACCCAACATGATTCAAAAGTTGATTTTTGACTGNNAACTTTTGAATCACGTTGGGTATAAAAGTTGCAAAGTCGAGTTAAATTCTATACACCCTTTTTATCAAACAAATCGTTTAAAAATCCAAGCCTAAATTCAGCTTGACCCCTTGCATGCCAAAATCCTCGGCCCAACGGTCCCAAGCATAGGTTGTCCCGCTCTTGGTGTGCAGAGTCTGGTTTTGTGCCCACCAGTATTGGAATTCGTAGGCCAGGGTGAGCGCGAATCGTGTTTGGTAAGAGAAGGCATCGTATTCCCATCGAACGCCTGCATCGGCCGCCATGTTGGGAACGACGCGGCGTGTGTCAGAATCGAGCGATAGGGGGGTTGTAACGGTTGGGTAGACTTGTCTTAAGGTAGTGTCAACGTCATACCGGCCATATAGGAGAGATCCGAGGAGAGATCCAAAGACGCTCCAATGCTGGTCGAAATGCCATCTCCCTTGAGTTCCCGCTACAAGACCGATTCCTGTAAAATCGTTTTTCGATTTGTAGAGAAAATCAGAAGTAGCCGATCCGTTCCAAGCAGCCTTTCCGCGTTGATCGATGATAGCGCCTCTAAGTCCAACAAAGGGATGGGCTGAGAAGGTGCGGCGTAGAAAATAGTTGCGCCCTACATTGAGGTCTAACACATTGTAGGCGATTTTCCACGATTGATAAGCGCTCGTATAATCGGCATTGATCGTCACGTTTTCGTTAGGATACAGACGGCTGAGAGTAGAACCCGTCACCCTGCTGCTCTGATCCGTCGTAAAGCGGGTATACGTAGACCAAATATCGAAGTCGGGATTGTCCAATTTATAACCGGCTGTTACGCGAAATGCGAAGCGCCAATCGAAATCGACATACCGCATCCAATCATGATAGTTGGCTATAGGTTGAGGTGCCGCATTAAAGACGTAATCGGTTCCCCCTTCGAAGAATTTCCAGTAAAGCGCCTCAGCAGAAACATAGACTCCCCAGGAATGGAGATATGGGTATGCCGTAACGGTTTTAGCTCCGTGATTGCCATATACAGTCTCCATGCGGAGATTTTGCATCTGCGATTCTAATGTCTCGATTCGGGTCTCCAAAGATTCAGACGCTATACAAGCGCTAGAAGCGAGGAGAAATGGTAGGATGCGACGCATAGGTAACCTCAAAAGTCAAATAGTAGATTCATTGTTAAACCATGTAACCCCAAATCTTCGCCCAAACGTTTGACGAGAGGAGCACTAGGGTTGATGTAGCTGAATAGCTCGTTTTGACGCCACCAGTATTGCGTTTCATAAGAGACGTTGGCCGCAATATGGTATCCATCATCGCAAAAGTTCATTTCCCAGCCGAAGCCTAAGCCCGCTTGGATGGCAGGAACGATTCGATGGAGGTCGCCTTTCAATAACACCGTTGTGCTTCCTGATGTGATCGTTGTGGCTAGCACATCGAATTCAGAATAGAGAAGTGAACCTGCCGCTTGAGCAAAGAAATTCCAGTTTCGATTGATATAGAGCCGTGTCCCCAATCCTGCTTTAGGACCTATTCCCCAAAAATCGTTTTTACCGGTAACGGTCGTTTCTGTGGGAGAGGTGTAGGTAGCGTTTACAGCTTGGTTGATCCATGTTGTGCGTAGCGCCGCAATCGGAGTTAGAGCAAATTGACGAGAGAGGAAATAGCTCTTTTGCAATCCCAGATCGGCATCATTTACGTTGAGATTCCAAACACCGCGCGCCGTTGAGGCTGTATTTGTGTAGTAGGTGGGAAAAAGAGGGGTTAAATTATCATCCCCAGGATTTCCGTCATGTCTCGTTGCTTTATCGTGGAACCAGGTGTAGTGGCCCGCTAAATCCCATCCATCATGATCTAGGTGGTATCCCATCTCGAGTTTTAATCCCCAGCTCCAATTGAAGTCGAATCTTTTGGAAGAGTTAGGTGCCGCAACGTAATCGGTTCCCCCTTCGAAGGCTTTCCAATAAATGGCATCGCCCGAAAAATAGAGACCGATAGAATTAAGTTGTGGTCTAGCAGAAGCAGCCCTAGCGCCGAATGTATCCCGCACCGTGTCGGTGTAGACCTCATCCATTTGCTGCTCTAGAGTTTCAATTCTTCCTGCGTGATGGGAAGCGACATCAAGCCCTTTAGCGCGGCGCTTGATTACAGCGACCTCTTCGCTTTGGGCGACAGATTCTTCGTCAAAAGAGTCTTCGGAGTTGGCAAGGGCAGAGCCCGCGAGTGCGATTAAGCTAAAAAGGTAAAGGGGTGTTTTCATCTCTACACCAAAATTGGGTTGCTTCATTCATACCTGATCGCTCTTTTTAAAAGAAATATTTTCTTAAATTTCCTTTTGTTGTATCAATGAGTATCGATGATTTGATCAAGGGGTTTCCATGCGAACTGTTTCTAAATTTGTAGCTTTATCACTCCTGTTTTCGAGTCCTGTCTGGTCCGAAAACGATCCGGAGTCAAGAGTATCGCTCCTCGAGTGCAAAATGAAAGCAGCTCGCGACGATACTGTGTACGAGTGCCGCTCAGGCGCTCGATTTGCATCGGGCCGTCCTTTCCTCAACAGCTACGGCTTGTGGGTAACGGGCAATGTTCTTTACTGGACAGCATACGAAGGGGGAACCGATTTTGTATACACAAGTACAGATTCGAGCACCGCACTCATTTTGGGTAGAACATTTCCTCTCCAATTTGAATGGGATGTCGGTTACCGCTTAGGTGTAGGTTGGACGACCCCTTCAGACAATATGGAGATGGCGGCCATCTTTACCCGCTTTGAACCAGACGCAAACGGTTCGGCTAATGCACCTGTTGGTGGGCGGCTAGCCTCAATGCAGGTATCCGATGTTACCTCTGCACAAGCGGCCTTCGAGAATGTCTGTTTAGAATACAACACCATCGATTTTGAATTTGGAAGATCCTATTTCCTTTCACGCCATTTCTATCTTCGCCCCCACTTCGGTTCTAGAACTGTCTGGATCGAGCAAAACGGAGATTTCCAATTTACCTCGCCAGGCGTAACAACAACCGGCCATTTGCGCGACGATTATATCGGCGCTGGGCTTCGATTAGGGACCGATTCCAAGTGGTTTTTTGCGAGACACTGGAATTTATTCTTAGGAGCTTCTTCATCGGCCGTTTATGGGAAAAATAAAGCGGAATTAGCGACGAACCGACCAGGGATCTATGGCTCGGACAACGAAGCGGCGACAAGACGGGTAGCGATTGCAGCTCAAACCCAACTCGGTTTAGGTTGGGAGACCAATTTTGCTTGCGACAGCAACCAGCTCGCGATCAATCTCGGATATGAGCTTAACTACTGGTGGGGCGTTAATCAGTTGCCTGCCTTCGAGCGAGTTCTCTCGTCTCCCTACGGCATGCGCCGTTCCGAAGACCTCGCCTTCCACGGCCTCACAGTCGACATCCAGTTGGCATTCTAATTTTTTCTTAACTTCGCACCTTTTTAAAACAAAGGTGCGAAATATTTTTTTTATAATAAATTTTTATTTTAATTACTTTTCAAGAACTACTTTTTCTGATATGATTATAGGAAATTAATTAACTCGGAGTTTATTATGTCATTAGGTGGAGTTTGTAATTCTGGGGTTTCTTACCCAAGAGCTATTGTTTCTTGTATTCCTCTCATTGGAGCGCCTGTAATTTTGTATAATATTATTAAATGTAATTTGCAGTTGGACTCATTGCAGAGATCGCCTTTGCAGCACGCTCTAGAAAAGTTGCAAATAAGTTGTATAGGTATGAGCGCTGTTTTTTCTGCTCTTGGCGGAAACCCTAAAGATGAACTAGATGTGAGTATAATTAAATTGAATGTCAAGCAAGTTTTGGAAGCCAACAGAGGTAAAAAAATAGTAAGTATCTTAAAAGAGTCAAAAGTAAATTCGAAGTTGTTTCTTATTAATTGCTGTATTGGGATAGCTGTGCTTGTAGCTTTGGTTGCTGCGGGGGTCCTTTCAATGTCAGGGGGAGTGTTTGGTGTTCTAGGGATGCTGGGACCGGTGATTATGGGTATAGTAGCTATAAACAAGCTTTCTTCCCAGATAAAGGAATTTGGAGTTTTACCTGAGGTTTCTCTTAAAATGAATCCAAGGACTAGAGATATGTTTCTACGTCAAAAACCTTCTGGGGACGATTTTAAGAGGAAGGGATTGTTTCAGGCTCTTCTTTTTGATTCAACCTCTCATTCCGTTAAGGAACGGGTGTCAAAGACTGTATTAGATTTAGATCTAGCTCGGACAGAAAGACAAGCAGCGGGCAAATATGATCGAAAGACGCCTATGGGTGTTTTGTCAAAAGAAACTAAAGATAAGTGGTTGCAAGAGAAACCTTCGTTGCGCGATCTTGAAAGAAGAGGGGGGCTATTTCAAGCTCTACTCGATGGGCAGCCGGCGTTAAACAACAAACCCAATTCAGCTAGTAGCTTAGATTTAGCTTTAAGCGCAGCGCAAATGGCTGACACATACAAGCCATTGCCTCTTGCTGAAAATCAGTAAGTTTATTTTGTTAGAACAGGCATTTATATCGCTAAATGCCCGTTTATCTTGTCCCAATTTTTAAGCACACAGCTCCTCCTCCTTAAAAAACTTTTGATTCTGTTTCTACTCTGCTCCAGAGCCGTTTCATAAATCTTTTTTGTTCGGGGGTTAGGTTGTGCAGGGCGATGAAACAGTCGCTGTTTTTGTAGAAGGCGGCTTTAGTCCAGTTCGCCGATCCGGTTAGTAACGTCTGCTCGTCGATCCAGATGAATTTATGGTGCATGAGCTGCACCCCTTGGCTCAAGGAAACTTTTACTCCTGCTCTTTTTAGCTGCTCAATCCCCTTAGCGCTCGCGCCTAGGCCGCTGTGCATGTCGATGACGACCGACACGGCGACGCCTCGGTTTTTAGCGGCGATTACTTCGTCGATAAGGGCGGGATGTGTGTAGGTAAATTGGGCGATTCGGATCGAGCGGGTCGCGGCGTGAATCTTTTTCTTAAGATCGTTCAGGGCGTGGCCTCGGGGATCGGGGAGGAGCCATATTTCAACCTCTTGCCCTCCCACTGTCGTCCTCATATATCCGGAAGAGTTAGGTGTCTTTTCTTGCAGGAATTTAGCCGCCTTGCGGTTCATAAAACCGACGACCAGATTGTCGTGCATCCGGAGCGAGGAGGTGGTCATGTTGGCCGATCCGATAAAAATCATCTCGTCATCGAGAACTAAGATTTTTTGATGCATTAGCCCCGACCTGGCAATAGGAAAAATGTGGGCGTTTTCGATGAGGTTGCGGATTTTAGGAGAGCCTTTGGGATCGTAGTAGATGTTTATGGCTAATTCTTCTTTCCCCTTTTTTCCTACGGCGGAGAGGATCGCAGGATCGCTTAGTCCAAACATCACTAGGTGGATAGACTGTTTAGCTTGGGAGATCGCGTCGAGCAGCGTAAAACGGAGATCTTGCTGGCATTGATTAGAGTAGAGGCGAGGAGGCTCGTTGAATTTAGGTAATTCAGGGTAGAGGGAATGTCGAATTATAGAGGCAGAAAGCACCAATATAAAAAATACAGAAACAGTAAGAAGCGATTTTCTCTTCTTCTGAGTCTGTTCTAGGGGAGTGGGAGGAGGAATCCGTTTTGTCTGAAAAAAAGCCATCCGTTCCTTCAGCGAGAGTGATTAGGCTCTTTGCTCGGACCTAATCGCTCTCGCCGAAAAACGAAAGTGATGACTTATACCTTTTTTCCCTCTTTACGCATTTTGCGTAAGACGGAAGCGATTCCATTTTTATCGATCGTTCTGATAGCAGAGATCGAGAGGCGCAAGGTGACGTAACGGTTCTCTTCAGGAACCCAGATCCGCTTAACTTTGAGGTTGGGGAGGAACCGGCGATTGGTAATGCCAGTAACTTTTAGACCAATCCCTTTTTTCTTCTTGGCGATACCGCGAAGGGCGTAGCTGCGGCCGAATTTCGGTTTTTTTCCAGTGACTTCACAAACTTTGGACATAAAATCTTCCCTTAAAATAGTAACTTAGGATGATACCATCCTGCAGACAAATTGACAAGAGTTATGCTGTTTATAATTTTTTCTTAACATTGTAGTCGATTGTGAACTCGTCCCCTTTCCCAGAGCCTGTGAGCTGCAGTTCGCTATGGGAGGGGATTTTGCCCTCTAAAATCGCTGTGGCAAAGAGATTGACCACCTCGTTTTGGATCATCCTTTTTAGGGGACGCGCGCCAAAGGAGGGGTCGTACCCTTCTGCAGCCAAATGTTGGAGCACCTCGGGCGCCCAATTCAGGGTAATGTGCCTTTCTTGTAGTCGCTGAGCGACCCGCTTGAGCTGAATCGATACGATCTTTTCCATATCCTTCAGTTTTAGGGGAAGGAAGGGGAGGATCTCATCGAGGCGATTGAGAAACTCGGGGCGGAAGGTCGATTTTAAAACGGGGTCGACAATGGAGAGGAGCTGCTCTTTGGTCCATTCGTCCCGTTTTTGCTCCGTTTTCTTTAGGATTAGATCGGAGGCGAGGTTTGACGTCATGATAAAGAGGGCGTTTTTACAATTTACTTTGCGCCCTTTACTGTCGGTGATCCGCCCTTCGTCAAATATTTGTAGTAAAATATTAAATACGTCGGGGTGGGCTTTTTCCAACTCGTCTAAAAGGACCACACTATAGGGGCGGCGGCGTAGCGCTTCGGTGAGCTGTCCTCCCTCTTCGTAGCCCACATATCCAGGGGGCGAGCCGATGAGGCGGGAAATGCTGTGTTTTTCCATATATTCGGACATGTCGAGGCGGATAATCGCCTCTTCCCGATCAAAAAGCTGCTCGGCGAGCGCTTTTACCAGCTCTGTTTTTCCCACACCTGTGGGTCCGACAAAGAGGAAAACGCCGACTGGACGCTGGGGATCGCTAAGACCGGCCCGGGATCTACGGATCGCTTCAGAAACTGCCCGAACGGCCAGCTCTTGGCCTACAACCCGTTCTTCTAGGTGTTTTTCCAATTGGAGGATTTTTTGGGTCTCTTTTTCCAACATTTTTTCCACCGGGATGCCGGTCCATTTCGCGACAATTTGGGCGATTAGGCTCTCGTCGACCTCTTCTT
>PLXF01000169.1 GCA_003151315.1 Parachlamydiales bacterium | reverse complement strand
ATATCCTGTTATTTTCTCTTTTTTTTTCTCGTGTTGACCCCATCTCAGGATCTGTCAAATCATTTTTAATGAAAAGCCCTTGGCTGACATTCCAAGTTGTTGGCCGATTGTGGTATTAGTTTGCCTCCTGCAAGTTTTGTGCTGTTTCCTTTTTGTGGAAATAGAGCATCAAAGGGGAGGCGATAAACCAAGAAGAGAGAGTTCCAAACACAACGCCGATTGTCATGACAAGAGCGAAGCTGAAAATGGAGGATCCACCCAAAAACACGAGGGCGAGGAGAACCAACAGTGTCGTTCCCGAGGTGATGGTTGTTCGGCTCAATGTCGCATTGAGAGCGTGATTAATCGTCATTTCTAAATTTTTCTGACGACCCAAATGGATATCTTCCCTGATTCGATCGAAAATAATGATCGTATCGTTGAGGGAATAGCCCACAATTGTCATCAAAGCGGCGACTGTATTGAGATCGATCTGAATGGGCACCCCAAAGAAATGGAGAAGACCAATTGAGCCGATCGTGATCAATACGTCATGTAGGAGACAAAGGCTAGCGGCGGCTGCGAATTTGTATTCGAAGCGGGCGGCGATGTAGATAAAAATCGAAACGAAGGCGATGAAAAGGCCGATGAGTGCATTATTGCGCATGCTTTCAGACATTTGTCCGCTCATAGCTGTCCAATTGGCGTGGAGTTCTCCTTTAGAGAGAGGGGAGAGGTGCAATCCTGAAGCCTCGATCGCATCTACCGCCCACTGGATTCGGGGGTTTTTTTCATAGGTAAACGACACTTCTTTAGCGTCAGTTTCTAGGGGCATTCCAGCAAAGGGTTTTCCCGGTTGCTCTAAAGAGGTGCTAAAGAGGACGCGGAGCTGATTCGAAGGGTTGAGTTCCCGAATTTGGAAATCTTGCGGTGAGAGCCCTTTATTTCGGAAGGCGGCGTCAACTTGAGAGGCGTAGTTTACCCCTTTTGTTTGTTCCAATTCTAGGTGGAGCGAATAGCCTCCGGTGAAATCCATTCCGAAAATCGTGGTTCGTTGCTGAGCTACGACAAATGTGCCGATTGCGATGATAACAACGGAGATGGCAAAGGCCCCTTTTGCGTAACGCAAGAATGGAAACGCCGTTTCTTTGAACCAATTGGCCATCGACAGAGTTTTATTTTTCGGATTTTGGATCCAGCCCGTGAAATAGAAGCGGGTCATAAATAGCGCGGTAAACATCGAAGAGGCGATCCCGATGATCAACGTGACGGCAAACGCTTTAATCGGTCCTGCATCGAAATTGAGGAGGATTAATGCCGCTATGATCGTGGTGACGTTCGAGTCGACAATCGCTGTAAAGGCTTTTTTATAGCCGGCCGCTATAGCGGAGGAGAGCCGTTTTGTTAGAGCAAATTCTTCTTTGATCCTTTCGAACACAAGGACGTTTGCATCCACCGCCATACCGACGGTTAAAATGAGACCGGCGATTCCTGCTAGTGAGAGGGTAGCGCCTAGATTTTGTAGAGCGGCCCACATAATGAGGATGTTTAAAATAACGGCGACCGAGGCGACAAGCCCTCCGAAGCGGTAGTAGGCGACCATGGAGCCGATGACGAGAAGTAAAGCGACAAACGTAGCAAAAATCCCTTTATCGCGGTCCGACTTGCCGAGCTCAGGACTCACATTTTTTTCCGATAGGATGTGGGGCGTAAAGGTGAGGGAGCCCGCTTTTAGATCGGAGGCGAGTTGATTGACCTCTCTTTGAGAGAAGCTGCCAGAAATCATGGCGCTATCGCGCAGCGCTTCATTCAAGGTGGGAGAAGAGATCACCGTATTGTTGAGAATTACGGCCATACGCCAGCCTTGTCCTCGGGAATAGGCCTCTTGGGATGTTCCTGCGATTTTCGTTTTTGAAAAACGGGAGGACCAAGCATGCAAATCGTCTCTTGGATTGACTTTTTGCCCTTCTCGGTTGAGGCTAGCTCCTCGAATATCAAAACTCAGGTAATTGCCTCTAGATGGGTCATAGGAGGAATGGACATTGTCTAAAGAGGAGCCTTCCAGTGCGAAATTGCGGAAAACGATCATTAGAGGGTGGGATTGTCCATGCCATTGGGCGGAATCGGCACCTCTCATGAGGGCAATTTTAGAGACGGCATCGTTGAGGAGATTAGACATTGAGGGGTCGTTAGGGGACTGTAGAGAGAGTCCGCTGTCTAATAGAGTTCTGGCCGCTTCGGAGCGGGGTTGTGTTTTAGAGGCATCATCTCCGTAAAGATGCTTGTAAGCGATCTCATTTAGACTTTGCGGATCTTTCCGATTGGTCACTTGCGCTTCATTCCACACTTGCTGCAGGAACAGGTTGACGCTGTCGCCTAAAGAGGAGTTATAGGGGGCGAATTTTTCATTGACAATATGGAAATAGAGGGTCGAAGCGCGGACGAGCTCGGAAGCAGAGAGAGCTTGTGAGCCGGGAAAATCGAGGGTGATCTGGTGGCCTACCTGACGGATAGAGACCTCAGAAACGCCCATTTTGTTTACTCGGTTGTAGAGCTCATTGATCCCTTGTTTGAGATCGGCTTCCTCTTTCACGGGGCGGTTGTTGGAGTCGCGCAGTTCGATTTGAACGGTTTTTCCTCCCGATAAATCAAGACCCCAGCGGATGATTTTCCGGTCGTCGCCGCGAACCATTTTGCGTAAGGTAAGGGCTATATTGCTCCAAAAAACGCTGCGAGTGGGTTTCGGCGCGTCGAAGCGGAGCGCAGGATCTAGACTAACGGAGGCAGAGCGGTACTCGTCTTTCCATTTTTGGAGATCTTCATGGATCCGTGTCTCAATTTTATTTTCGGTTAAAATCCGCTGTTCTTGGTTAGAGAGTTCTAAAACGGCCGCTTTTTGGGAACCTTTCACGTGGAAATCTTCACGGGTTGCTGCAAGAAGGGGGACGAAATAGTCCCGGTTTTCATACACCACATCGCTCGCTAAATCTTGGGCGAAGGGGACGGTGGCTCCTGCGTAGGGGACAAACCCGAAATCGACGAGAAGGCGGTGGAGAGCTTGGAAATCGGAGCGGAATGTTTTTGTCAGCTCAGAATCGGGAAATTTTTCCATTTTTTCAGAAATCCGATTCAATCCTTTAGCGAGGAAATAGATCGAATTGTTTCGGCTGGCAAAGGGGTTGGCCCCTTCTGTGGCGGCGGGAGCATAGGCGATGAGGCACAGGGCTTTTTGCTCGGGGCTTAAAACCTGGTACGCTTCGAAATCGACGATAGGGAAGTTTTCGGGAGAGAGGTCGGGATGTCTAGGGTTCCAGTTCGCTCGCAAATAGGAACTGATTTGGTGGGTCATCCGGCTAGCAATCGTTTCGAGTTTTAGATTGAGAAGGCCTGATACGTTTGGCGCCGTATGTAAAGAGATAGCGTAGCCCTGTTCTCCGGAGGTGAAGGTTTCATTGCAATGGCGCGTGGCTTTCGCAATTTCGTTGATGAGAAGCTGCTCAACGGTATCGTTATGCTTTAGTTTGGCAATATCGTTATGCAGTTTCAGTACAATTTTATCGTGCTCCCAATCGATGAAAACATGAGAAAAGAAGGGGTGGCGCCCTCCGATATCGAGTTGGTCTGCCGATTGTAATAGGAGCTCAGCCTGTTCTAAGGTGAGGGGCTCTTGTCCTGCAGAAAAAAGGGAGAGGTGTTTTTTTATTGTTTTTTCGGCGGCGGCGAGCGAGAGCTCTTTTTTCTCGAGGATTTGACGATCTTCTTCGGCCGCTTTTCCTTTCTCTGTTTTCAGGAGGTCTCGGGCTTGATCAAAAGAGGAGATCAATTTTTCGACCGTTTGGGAACGGTCGGCAAAAGGGCCTTGTGTAAACGAGGCGGCGAGGCGGGTGTAAAAAGGGGAGCCTTCTCGAATCTCTTCTAAGGCGTTAATTTGTGCGGCGAGGGCGAAGAGCCATTCGGGGTGAGAGGTGAATCCCGTTTTTTCGATCGAATCGATCATGGTTGCAGAGTCGCTGGAGCCAGCTAAGGCGGCGGCTACTTGTGCGGCTCTATTGCGGATATTTTTTTGGTATAAAGGGCTTGTTGTGGGGGCGAAGGCGAATAGGTCGGGGTCTAGTCGAACGCCAATTTTGCGTTGAACAAGAACTGTTTTGGGATTTTCCTCTATATTTTGGTTAACCAAGCTGAGTTGTGAAGGAGCAAAGGGGATCAGCGAACCGGCTCGTGGTAAAATCGCGCGGAATCGGGCTGCGTCTTCCGCTTTAACAAAGCGAAGAGAGATCAGTTGCGGATTTAAGGAATCGGTAGCAATCGCTGTGGGTTTTGCGTGAATTAAATCGCAAAACGAGGCGAGCCAGTCGTGAGCTTCAGCTTCGAGGTTATTAACCCGTTTGACTATATCTAAAGAGATCTCTTTGGCGACCGATTCAGAAACTGGCTGCTTTAGCGGCTTCGTATAGTAAAAAAGGGTGGGCAGAATATTGTAGATCGTGAGGCCGATTACAGCGAGAATCAAAAACAGATGCCACTTTCTTTGCTTGTCCATTACTACCTTCAACTGTGTAAATGTGTGAAGGATAC
>PLXF01000167.1 GCA_003151315.1 Parachlamydiales bacterium | reverse complement strand
CGGAGAGAAGAAGCGCAATGAGATTTTGCAAATGGCCCTATTCAACCCCGACCTCGCCGTCTTAGATGAGACCGATTCAGGGCTCGACATCGATGCGATGCGGATCGTAGCTCACGGAGTCAATCAGATGCGCCGTTCAGACAACGCCCTTCTCATCATTACCCACTACCAAAGACTCCTCGACTATATCCGTCCCGATTTCGTCCACGTATTAGCCGATGGGAAAATTGTGAAAACAGGCGGCGCTGAGCTAGCCTTAGAACTTGAAGCCAAAGGGTACGCATGAAGTTCCAAGAGAGCTTAAATAACCTGTTTCTTCTCCCCGGCGATGGGACCGATACGTGGCGTAAAAAATCGTGGGACCGTTTTATGGAGCTGGGCCTCCCTAAGCTTAAAAACGAGGCCTTTCAGTACGTTCCCTTAACGAAATTATATCAGAGAAGTCTTCAGGAAGAACTCCTTTCTCCCGCTGAAGTCGCCCCTTCGATTTTGCCCGAATGCCAAGACTCCTATCTTCTCCTTGTCGACGGCTATTTTTATCCCGAGCGTTCAAAAATTCCTGCAGGCCTTGTTGCCCTTCCGATGCAAACAGCCGTTAAATCGTACGCTTTAGTTTTGCAAAACCGGATTGCCCGGATGCTGAAAGAAGAGAGCGATCCATTCGCCGCTTTGAATGGAGCTTTGCAAGGAAGAGGCACATTCCTCTATTTGCCCCCTAACACTAAGCTCGAAAAACCGCTCCAAATCATCCACCTTTGCACAGGGGGCAGCCTCGCCTCTCCTCGCATTCAACTTTTTGTCGGAGCTCACGCTTGTCTGCAGATCATTCAAACGACAGAGGCCGATTTTTCCAATGCTCTGTTCGATTGCGCGCTCGATGAAGCCGCCCACTGTTCCCTCTACGACATTTCACGCCCACGCCCCACCGCCTGGCAATTTCAGGCGATCCGCGCCACCCTCAAAAGGGACAGCCGATTCGAAACCTTTCACTACACAACCGGCGCCCAAACCGTACGCACCTCGATTAAAGTGCAGCTATTAGAAGAAAACTGCGAAGCCCTTTTACGAGGCGTTTCAAAACTCACAGACCACTGCCAATCTCACGTACATGGGCTTGTCGAGCATATAGCCCCATCGTGCCGCTCCAACCAGCAGTTCAAAGCGGTCCTCGAAGGGGAGAGCCGCTTTAGCTTCGAAGGGAAAATCGCCGTCCGCCCCATCGCGCAAAAAACAGAGAGCTACCAATCCTCCAAATGCCTCGTGTTGAGTGATAAAGCCGCCGCTTACGCAAAACCCAATCTCGAGATTTTTGCTGACGATGTGAAAGCCTCTCACGGCGCCACCGTCGCGCAGCCCGACGAAGAGGAGCTCTTTTATCTTCGCTCCCGCGGCCTATCAGCGCCCGAATCAAAAAATCTTCTCGTCAACGGCTTTTGCCGAGAGCTTCTCGATCAGATCCCCTTTTCTTCATTGAGGGCCGCTCTATGAATTCCGAGATGAGGAGCCTTTTCCCTATTTTTGCGAAGGAGACCTCCCTCATTTATCTCGATACAGCCGCTACAGCACACAAACCCCAGGCCGTGATCGACGAGCTATCCCGATTTTATAGCGAAGAATATGCGACGGTACACCGAGCGATTTACCGCCGTTCTCTCATCGCCACAGAAAAATACAATGAAACACGCCTCACAGCCCAACGTTTTCTCAATGCGGCGCACCTAGAAGAGATCATTTTTACTCGAGGAACTACCGACGGCATCAACCTAGTAGCCGCCTCCTTGTCGAAATTCTTTTTCAAGCCAGGCGATGAGATCCTGATTTGCCAAACAGAGCACCACTCCAATATTGTCCCGTGGCAAATGGCCGCTGAGCAAACGGGCGCTCAGATCCGTTGGATCCCCGTCGATGATACAGGGGCGATCGATCTACAAACGTTCGCGGCGATGCTCAATAAAAAAACAAAGCTAATTGCCGTGGCTCACGTATCGAATGTAACGGGCGCGATCCATCCCATCCAACAAATCGCCGCCATGGGAGCCTCATACGGCGCCCTCACTCTTGTCGATGGAGCTCAAGCAGCGCCCCATCTCGCCCTCGATGTGCAAAAGCTCGGTGTCGATTTTTACACCTTTTCAGGTCACAAATGTTACGGCCCCACAGGCGCTGGCATTTTGTACGGAAAACTCGCTCTTTTAGAAGTGATGCCACCCGTGCAAGGGGGAGGGGACATGGTGGATCGGGTTGACTTAGATAAAAGTACGTACCAAAATTCCCCCCTCAAATTCGAAGCGGGTACGCCTCTCATAGCTCCCATCATTGCTCTCAAACCAGCGCTCGATCTACTGTTGGAAACGGGGCTCGACACAATTGCCGCTTGGGAACATCGTCTCTATCGGCGAGCCGTCGAGCAGCTTCAAGAGATTCCCGGATTTAGAATTATTGGAACAACCCCAGAAAAAGGGGCGATCCTCACGTTTGCCATTGAAGGGATGCACTCCCTAGATATCGCCACCCTTCTCGATCTCAAACAGATCGCCATTCGCAGCGGCCATCTCTGCGCCCAAACGGCGCTGCGCCGTTTCGGTTTAGAAACGGCCGCCCGCGCCTCGTTTGGTCTTTACAACACCGAAGAAGAAGTGGACCTGTTTGTCGAAGCGGTAAAAAAAATCGTACGCGTATACCCCTCGTGATTCAATAATCGCGAACAGCGCTGTTTGCATAACATGCTCATTATCAGTATCTATAGCTCTCGTGATTCAATAATTGGCTTTTGAGGTGCACGAAAACGGTCATAAATCTTTCGATCGAAAAGGGGGGCAGTATTAATTCAATACAGCCCCCCTTTNNGCGCATTTTTATGCTTTTTCTCTCTGTGGTTTAATAACTCATTTGTAGTTCTCTCTTTTAATAGAGAGAATCAAATTTTTGCCATTCTCTAGAATAAATACACGCGACATATAAAGCGATATTAGAAATCACAGGAACAAAACTGAAAAATATGCACGCAGCGGTCTGTTTTTCTGTGGTTATATAGTTCCAATAAGTGCCTGGAGTAGGTGTTGCTCGAGGCATACATTTATAAACGCATTTAAGAACCAGCTCGACCAGATTTGAGAGAACGCTAAGTCCTGGAATGTAATTGCAAACTATGCTGGCCGTTACCCAAGGGTTAGTGGCAGAAGAGACAGTGCTCATAAATCCTCCTTTTTATTAGGCCATAGACGATAACATTTTTTTTATTTTAAACAGTAGAAAATTTTAACTTGGACAGTCGATTGGCCAAAAGCGCATCCGCGAGAACTAAAGCGAGCATCGCTTCAACGACCGGAACGGCTCGAATCGCAATGCAGGGATCGTGACGCCCCTGCAAGGGAAGTTGAAAAGGGCTTACCTCTTGGTTGAGATCGACACTCATTTGCCTTTTTTTTATGCTCGATGTGGGTTTAAAAGGGACTTGAAAATAAAGCGGCTGTCCCGTCGAAATCCCCCCTAACGTCCCTCCGGCGAAGTTAGTCGAAGTGATCACTCGCCCTTCAGAATCGAGAGCAAAAGGGTCGTTATGTTCCGATCCCTTCATCCGAGCTGAGGCAAACCCCGCACCAATCTCAAAACCTTTAGAGGCAGGAATAGAGAGCATGGCAGCCGCGAGGTTCGCCTCCAGTTTTCCATAGATAGGATCTCCCAAGCCCGCAGGTAAATGGAGCGCCACAGCTTCAATAATGCCGCCTACAGAATCCCCCTCTTCTTTCACTGTTTCGATCTCTTGAATCATCAAAATGGCCGCTTTGGGATCGGGACAAAAGACAGGACTCACCTGCACGCGTGTTTTTAACTCACCTAAATTACCCCAGTCGGGCCTCTCGCCTCTCACACCGCCAAGCTCTGTCACATAGGCGCAGATTTCGATCCCCTCAACTGTTAAAAGGGCTTTGGCTATAGCGCCTGCCGCTACGCGTGCGGCTGTTTCTCTCGCCGAAGCTCTCCCTCCACCCCGATAGTCGAAAATCCCATACTTTTCCAAATAGGAGAAATTGGCATGCCCCGGTCGGAGCAAATGTTTAATCGATTCATACTGACTAGAATCGGCATCTTTATTCTCGATCAGTAAAGTAATCGGCGCGCCTGTCGTTTTCCCTTCAAAAAGCCCCGATAGAATTTGGCATAGATCCGATTCATTGCGAGGCGAAGTGAGGGGATTGTGACCTGGGCGTCTGCTGCGCAATTCCCGATTGATCTCTTCGAGCGAGATCGGAAGACCTGCAGGGCACCCATCAATCACAGCGCCAATTGCAGGGCCGTGGGACTCCCCAAAGGTGGTGACTTGGAAAATTGTACCAAAGGTATTAAACCCCATCGGCATGCTCTTCTAAAAGGATGATCGAACAAAGAGCCGCAACAGCGGAAGAGAGATCTAAGCAATCTAGATCAAGGCGATGAGCCGAGATCGATTCGTACACCTTTATCCGCGCCGCATAAGCCTCATCAAAATCGATCCCTTCCAAAAACGCGGGCAGATCGGCAAGCATGAGCCTGCGTTTCAAGGTTTGCGCGCCCGTTTGTAAATAGATAAGCTTTCCCAACGTTTGTAAATGCGCCACATTTTCAGGATCTAATACAGCTCCACCGCCTAAAGCAATCACTCCGCCCATATACCCAACGTGATTCAAAAGT
>PLXF01000080.1 GCA_003151315.1 Parachlamydiales bacterium | reverse complement strand
CGCGGCTTGGCGGCTTGGCGTTAAATTGTCAGAAGTTTTTCAAATCGGAGGTGCTTGCTCAAAGAAAAAAGTAAATGGATATTTTAAATATTCTTTAACATCGATAGAATGTCCCCTTCTTCAAACTGGAGTCATCGATGTCTGTAGAATCTACCAACCGCCCCCCTATTTTGCGAAGCTTTTTAGAATCAGATTTGTTTGATTACCATTTGCTCTCTTCCCCTGAACTAATAACGGAAATGTTAGGCGACGACCGCTCCATGGCGGTTTTTATGAGACTGTTAACCTTCAATCGAGATTTTCAAAACCAACCAAAGCTCTTCAAAGCGCATACAGAAGTGCTCAAAGGGAATGCAGATAGAGCTCTCATGCCCCTTTATCAGGCAGCGGCCGTTCNNCTTCAAAAAGGCCTCGGAGGCTTTTACAAAAACTCATTCTGTTAACAGATTGTCCAATGACGAACGCGAGGCGCTTAATGCCGAGGTACTCACAACTCGGAAACAAGCGGAAGAAGAGGCTAGTCAAGCGTTGAGACATGCGGTGGGCGGCCGGAACCCGTTTTTGTTACAGGAGTTAATCAATATTCATGCGCCTTTTGATGGCACTTACGACTATTTCCATGCAGCCAAAGAGGCTGCGGAAAATGGAGATCTTCNNTTACAGAAACTGAGTAACCACGTATCTCTAGGTTGTCTAAAAAAAGTTTTTGAAATAGCTCTGGAAAAGGGGCACGCGCCTATTATTGTCTGGTTACCTAACCAATTAATTTCCTCGTACTGTTTGTTAGATGTCGCTTTTAAAACTCCCTATTGGCGAAGGATAGTTCCTTGTGTTTTGCCTAAAATTTCGGCTGTGGCAATGCAAAACGCTTTATTTGAATGCGCCAAAATATTGATAAAACTTCCTGTTGAAAAAATGGAGTTTTTTATCGAGCAAACTAAGGCTAAGACTTTGATCGAACCAAAGCAGTGGGGCGTAGTTTTAGCTAAATCTAGCGCAAAAACAGAAACAGTCGTTTTTATCTTGGTTGCAGGTTTTTCAATCTCTTTCGACGATTTAGAAGATGTTGAGATGATGTCGATTTTTTATCACGTCCTGGAGTATCGCGAGATTAGGGAAAGGCTCGCGCCTCAGGTTCTGACGAAAATTCCACCAAATCATATGAAGAAGGTTCTTATTGGCTGTGCCGAACGCCTTATGGCAATAAAAGATTGGCCAGATATAGATTTTTTCTTGCATTGCACACAAGCGAGAGAACTTTTAAAGCGGGACGATTGGGGGAAAATTTTAGGAGGGGCTCAGAGACCTTCACGCACGCAGGTTGAGTTCATTGAGGGGTTGGGAAGAAATCAGATCCCGTTTTCGCTGAATAATATGAGCGCGAAAGAGATTGGTTTATGTTTGGCTACAGCTTTCACTTCGCTGAATTGGGCAGAATCTACCCAGCTAATTCTGATAAACATCCCTCCAGATAAAATGAAAAAAGTCTTCACTTTTAGTGCTCGGGTGCTTGTAAGACTTGACATTTTGATGTTGAAGCGCTTTTTTGCCCATACAGATGCGAAAGCGCTTCTTTCCGAAAACGAGTGGAGGGAGATCTTAGAAGATCCTGCCGGCCTAGCTGCTGGGGTTTTTTTCTTTGTCATGGATCCCCAGAGCCAAATTCCCATCTCTAGCGATACCCTTTATCGCTTCATGAGTTATTTCGTAGATTGTGAACAATGGGATTGCGTTGAACACTTGTTATCCTTGAAGCAAGTGCAGGAGGATCCCGATTTTTTAACTAAGGCTTCCGATAACAAGGCTCGTATAGATAGAGATTCCGACGAATATTTGAAGCGGTTGGATAAATATTTCCATCGATTTCAAAATAGAGACCTATTTTTCGAACCCCGAGTTAGAACTATGATTCAGGCTTCCTTAAGGTTAAGCTGCGATAACATTTTGGCAACGTTCATTGTGTCTCCTGGAGCTATGCAAGCGCATCACCTAGGAGAATACGTAGTTCCTACCCACCTCCTTGTGCAGATATCGGAAAAATGCCTACAAACAGAACATCGAGGTCTTAAGGAGAGCAAACAAAAGGTGGATAAGGAAATTTTAAGGAGAATGCCCCTTTGGAAAAGAATTTCTTCCTATCTAAAACCCAAGACGCCCCCTGTTCAGAGGAATCAGTGATTACTCCCCCGCCTAAAGGCGGAGGCTTCTAGGGATTGCTCCCAAGCCATCTAATCCGAGGGCCAAAATATACTGCGCGTGGCTAGATTCGTAACTTTTTGAGACCTTAGAGTGACCTAGGTTTCAAAAAGTTACGAATCTAACCGCGCACAGTATAGAATGTTTTCTTTTTCTAGGAGAATGTATCCATGTCAATAGAGTCCCAAGCCCCTATCCTTCGAAGCTTTTTTTCATCGGAAATTTATGAACCCCAGTTGCTTTCTCGAGAAATTGCCAAATTCACAGACGACACCACCATGGCATTTTTTCTAAATGCCATGACCTTTCATCCCGATTTTGTTCCACATCAGCAGTTGAGAGCCGAGTACTGTATAATTGCTAAAGCTAGCGCTAAAAGAGCTGTGACTGTAGTCAACGAGGCTATTGCATTAGAAAAAGAAGCAGTCGAAGCGCTAAGTCTTGTTACTACGAAATGGGACGTTGAGATGTGGGGCGGAGCTCACATATGGGGCGAACCTCAACGGAAAGCTCTTAACCAAGGGGCACAACAAGCAAAGGAAAAAGTTAAAATTGCGGCCAGTACGGTGTTGCGACGGGCTGTGAGTGAGCGCAATCCATTTTTGCTTGAGAATTTGAGCGAGCTTCAGGTGGGTTGTGCCGCTACATATAATTATGATCAAGCAATACAAGATGCTGCGGAAAGGGGAGATCTTTTCCTTTTGAAAAAAATGGAGAAAAATTTTTCTCCGGCTCTTTGGGGAAAAGTTCTGACAATAGCTTTAACGAAAGGATATCTGCGTATCGTGAGTTGGTTGCCTAAGAGGATAATGTTTCCTAAGACCCTTTTAGAGGAGGCGTTCAAAGCTCCTAATTGGCAAAAAATGGTCCCCTGTGTTCTGTCTACAATGGGGGATGAAGAGCGGAGAAAAACTGTAACTTGCTATGTGGAACAACTGCGGAAAAGAGGGGAGAGTCAAAAATTGAATTTTTTAATGGCCGGGGATTTTTCTCTCTTTAGGTTTTAAACATTCTTAATCTTTGCTATCCTAATTATTAATTTATGAGGCTTTAGATGTCAGTAGAATTTACCAGAAATCCCCCCATTTTAGGAAGTTTTATACGATCGGATTTGTTTGATTTAAATCTTATCCCACTCATTGCTAAGCATGTAGACGCGCGCTCTGGGGCAGCCTTTTCCAATGTATTGACTTTTCATCCCGATTTTATAGAAGAGACAAAGCTGAGAAATGCCCACGTGACCGTCCTTAAGCTGGTAGTCGAGGAGGAAATTGCCGCAATAAATCAGCAGATGGTTCATCGGGATACGCTTCTGGTTCAAAACAGGTTGATTGCTGCGCAACGAGTGGTAAGGAACATGACGGAAATAGCTCAAAGTACATCACAAATAAATGAGGCTGACGCCGCCGTTCACAATGCGGTGAAAGAGACATTCGGATGGGCGATTAAATCGCGAAACCCCTTTTTGTTAGATAAATTGATTTCAGAATCTTCCTGGCTCTGCGACTGTTCTAGTGCGGCAGTACAGGCTGCATGCAAGGGCGATTTAGTTCTTTTACAGAGATTGATGGGGCATGTTCTTCCTCATCATAAAGATATTGCGCGCATAGCTCTAAGGAACAGACATTTCCACGTTGTAGATTGGTTGATTGCCACTTCATTTACGCCTTCTCAGTTATTAGTGATGGCTTTTGGGCTGCAAACTCTCTATTGGCAGCAAATGGTTATCTACATTCTAGGTAAAATAACCCCAGATGACATGCCTGTAGCCCTATTTACCTGTGCACAACATGTAATACAATTAGAACCAGATAAAATGGAGTTCTTGCTCCAAGAGACTCAGGCCCGCACGTTAATCAACGCCGCACAATGGGGTCAAATATTGGCTAAACCTTGCAAAAATATAGATACATTCGCATTTATTTTGGATCCTCAAACGCAAATCTCTTTTTCTTTTGAAGATAGGGACGATAGGCAGATGGCACAGATTCTCTATTACTCGATCGCTATGTCTAGCGCTCCAGCAGAAAGAGTGCCTCCCGTTTTAGCGCAAATCCTTCCCGATAAAATGGAGCGGGTGCTTTTGCTGTGCGCTAAAAAACTTTTTATGGATCTAAGTCATGAACAAATGGCCGATTTTTTACAGTTGACCGACGCCAAAACAGTTCTGGGTAAAGAACATTGGCGGGAGATTTTAGGACAATACCATAAATATAGTGAAAAGATGCTCAGGATCTTACAGATCTTAGCGATTCATCAAATTCCCACCCCCTTGGATGATGTGCATGTAAGCCATTTGGGCTTTTTCTTGGCTATGGCAATAAGTAGCTCGAATTGGAAAAAAGAAATGCCGCAGATGCTTAACAAGATTCCCTCTGCCAAAATGAGGGAGTCCCTTGCCGTCTGTGGTAAATGGCTGATTAAAGCTGAGCGACCCATCATGGAGCGCTTTTTACGAGACACGCAGGCAAAAGAGCTTCTTTACAAAGATGACTGGGACCCTATTGTAATGCATCGTTTAGAGTCAGATGTTTTATTTTTTATCCTGGACCCTAACCAACAAATTTCCCTTTCTAGCAGAATCCTTGGTAAAGTAATTTTTCATTATATTGAGCAGGAATGCTGGGATTGTGTCGAAGCCATTTTGTCATCAAATTCCGCGCAGAAAGATTCTGATTTTTTGAAAAAAATCGTTTTATCCTGGAATGAGTTTTTTTATAAAAATTATTTAGATAAATATATTCATCTATTTCATTCTCAAAATAGACCATTAGATGTTTCTTTGAAGACAGTAGTGAATCATGCCTTGCAATGGAAGTGCGATAATGTCCTTGCGGCATGTATCGACTCTCCTCAAGCTCTGCAAGCTATCTGGTACAATTTCGCATCGCGACAACAAATGTATGTAATTTCCAATGAGCAGTTAGCGCAGATAGCAGCTCTCTGTTCAAAAACAGAAAATAGCTCTCTTAAGGAGAAGGAAAGGGCGGTAGAAGAGGAAATTGCCTGGAGAAGAATTTGGCCTGTTAAATATTAATTACCTGCACTAGAATGCTCCTTCTTTAACAGGAGTCCTTCATGTCAGCGATCTCTAAACCCCCCATTTTGCAAAGTTTTTTAGAATCGGGAGAGTTTGAACCACAAATACTCTCTAGAGAGATAGCCCCCTTGCTAGATGGGCGCTCGATGGCAATTTTTTTGCACACGATCACTTCTCATCCCGATTTTATCAATAACCCTAACCTCCGAAAAGATTACGTTGCAGTCGCCAAAAACAATGTGGCCACAGCCATGGCCCCAGTTATTGAAGCAGAGGCTCTTCTTGTGGTGGCGCGGCAGATTGTTCCACAAATTGAGACCAGGGTCTGGATGGGTTTAGCTACAAGGGCCGATCAGAATGAGGCTCTTTTTGCTACGAGTGAAGCCGAAAGAAAGGCCCGACTTATAGGCAGCGATGCTCTCTATCGAGCTGTGGGAGAGCGCAATCCTTATTTATTAGAGCACTTGCTCGGTTTTCGTTGTAAATTAGCTAGTGACTATAGCTATTGCCACGCTGTAAAGGAGACGGCAAAAAATGGGGACCTGTTTCTCTTACAAAAATTAGAAGGGCGTGTTTCTCAGGCCCTATGGAATAAGGCCATGGAACTTGCCATAGCTAAGGGGCATGTGCATATTGTAGAGGGGCTGCCTGCCCGATTATTTTCTTCGCCTAATCTCTTAGCCGCGGCGTTTAAAGCCCCCAATTGGCGAAAGATGGTTTCTTCCCTTTTGCCCAAAATACCACCCGATGAAAGGCTCCCTAATCTATTGAATTGTGCCCAACAATTGATCGGGCATGGGGCTGAGAAAATGGCGTTTTTTATCGAGCACACCAATGCCCAAACGGCAATCAAAGGTACGCAATGGGGTGAACTTTTAACTCAGCCTGATAAAAAATTGGAAACGGTCCGTTTTATCCTCAATCCACTTAATCAAATCCCCTTCTCCTTCGCTGAGGTAGGGGAGTCTGAGATGGCGGGGATTCTCTATTATGGCGTGACTCGATCATCCGCTCGAGAAGAGGTTGTATCTCGCATTTTGGCCCAAATTCCTCCTAATACAATGAAACAGGTCCTTATGTTATGCGCTAGACAACTTGTAGAGTTTCGAAATTGGCAAGAACAGGGATTTTCTTATCACTACACAGAGATGGAGTTTTTTCTACGGTTTACGGGAGTAAGACAACTTCTGAATAGAGCAAATTGGCGAGAAGTTGTACGAGGCTTCGAAAAGGTGAGTCACGAACAGATATTCTTTTGTTGTCGATACTTCGCCAAACATCAGATCGCAATTCCTTTGGATGATGTCGATTTAAAATCTTTAGGTGAGCTCCTAGCTGAAACATTCGTATATCACAATTGGGAAAAGCAACTGCCGCAGATTTTACACAATATCCCTCCGGAAAAAATGAGAGAATCTCTTGCCCTATGCGCCGAGCAGCTTATGCAGAGAAGACCCTTACACATGGAACACTTTTTGCAACATACAGAAGCGAAAAGACTCCTTACCCAAGACGATTGGGCCGTTATTTTTCAACAACCTCTAAACGCTGACGTTCTCCTTTTTCTGATGGATCCCATGCATGAGATCTCCTTCTCCGAGGCAACACTTCGTCAACTGGCTCTCTGTTTTATTCGGGGGAAATGCTGGGATTGCGTGAAATGGATAATGAGCTCGAAACGAGCGCAAGAGGATCCCGATTTCTTACAATGTATAGCCACAGAGGAAAATCGGACATTTTATACAAATTATTTGAATGTATATTATCCCCTTTTTCGCAACCAAAGCCTCTTTTCTGCTCCGTCCGCAGCTATTATCATTCAACGGGCTTTAGAATGGGAATGTGATGAGATTCTCCTGGCCTTTATCGACTCTCCTGGGGCTATGCAAGTCGCTTCTCGCGTTGCACCGAATAAAAAGTCTAAATACATAATTTCCGCTGAACTTCTTATGGGGATATCGAGAAGATGCTCTGAAACGGAACATCCCGTTTTGAAAGAGCGAAAACGAAAAGTGGACCAAGAGATCGCTTGGAGAGGTCCCTGGTGGAAAAAAGTTCAAGTTACTTGGGAATCTAAATCCAACAAATAGGATTGTTTTTGTGGGTTAAATGTAAGTCTCTAAACCACAGAGATTACAGAGGGGGTGGCAATAAATCCTTCCGTTTTTAGAGCCTTTCAGACTTCTTTATGGCTCTACGCTTTCTGTGGTTAATAATTTACGTTTTATTCAAGGGTATTGAAAGTTGCTTATTCTTGAATCATGAACGGTATAGATTTCCAGAGCCTGTTGAGCCGTTGGCCTTCGGTCGGGATTGGGTTGTAGCATAGAGTTGATCAACGAAACGACAAAGGGGGGGAGCTCTAAGTCGCGTAATGCCTCTAAAGTCCAATCGTCTGGGAGCTGACACACCGCTTCAATCATCTCCTCGTCCCTTTTTTTGTGGTGCCAGGGGAGAAGCTGTTTGGTGAATAGCCGATAGAAAACAAGACCTAACATCCATACGTCCATTTTGGGAGGTCTCGTTTTTAACAAGTGGTATTCAGGCGGGGCTACGAGTGGATCTGTGCTATAGGGACCTAATAGCTGAAAATGGGGCGTGAAAAACTCAAAATCGATAATCGCCCCTTTTATTTTCCCAGAAGGGGGGCGGCTTACTACTATATTCGCATAGTGAATATCCCCGTGAAAGCCATGGAGAGAAATGGTAATCAGCCCATGCAATAGTTGTTCAATCAGATCGATCTTCTCTTGGATCGATAAAGGGATATCCGCGATGGGCCAGTGGTAGAGGCTCGATTCATAAAGCTCTTGAAAAACGAGCAATTTTTGCTGTCCCATCACCGAAATTGTCCCTTGGTAAAAGGTGTGGATAATCCCTACAGCCCCATTGAAATTTTCTAACGCCTTTTTTTCGTTGGCGATTTGCTCAGCGTCCCGGATGGTTGAAAGCCCTTTGGCTACAGCGAGCCGCTCATTAACCCAGATAGCCCTTTCGAAAATCCTGGCGCCTCCAGCTCCGATCTTACTCTCTGTTAAACCGAGAAATATATGTGATGGAGACCCGATGAAGCATTCTCGGATTTGTCCTAGAGGGGGTGATAAAGAGAAACGGAAAAAATCTTGCCACTTAACAAATAGGCAAAGGGTAGCGATTTGCAAAGCTAACTCCTCTAAACGCGACGTGTGCCACACAGCCGAATCGATGGGGGAGGTGAGTAGGTTTTTAGAGATCCTCCTGAAAGTCTCGATTAAATCGATGAGGTGTTCTTCTGTACAATGGGGCAGGTAGGACTCAAATCCCTGATAGAAAAGGGAGGAGTCAAAGCGGAAATAGGGGATCTTGTGAGGGAGGATCCAAATGGGAGCTATTTGCTCTGTCTGTGCATCTAATACGGTAATTTGTTTTGTCTTAAAAAAGGGATCTGCCTTTCGGCTATAAGGGATAAAATAAGATTCAGGAAATGCTGCGGGGCGAAAATGAGCGGGGATAACTCGATCTTCAACAATCTGTCCCGTCTCATCTTCGATAAAAATTCGTTCTAGGGGGCTAAACATTCCCTCTATGGCCATTTTTTCCTATCTCTCAAAGAATTGGAGGAAAAATCGAGACTTTAATCACGGACGGGATACAGATTTAAAACCGAATCTCGCCGGTCACATCGACCGCATTTTGGTTGAACATCCTCGATTCGACTGTTAAAGAGCCCATGTGGCCGCTGATGATGGTGGCGCCGACCGCCATCCCCCAACGCCTTTGCCCAATCACCGATTTGGAGGTGATATCGACGGGAGTATCGCCCATTCCCGCAAACGGGAGGCGAACGCTCGCCACGTAAGGATGAGGTTCTAATTTAGAGACGAGGTAGGTGAGCTGAATGTAGGGGCTTATTAGAGGAACGCGATAAGACATTCCGACGGCCGCTTGGAGCTCCGAATAGCAGAGCTGAAAATCGGAGGTGACGTTATAGGCAAAGCCATCGGAGACAAAGTGGGAGGGGCTTTGATCGGTTTCGAAATATTTAAAGTCGGCCCCTATCCGGAAGGCGCCTGAACGGAAGAAAATGAATTTCCCCCCAACGCCCCAAGAGGGATTTTGCGTGGTGTAGACCTCTTTGTCTAAAAGCAGTTTGGTGGCCCCGATAATTCCGTAGAGGTCGAAGGCGTTTTTAAAATTAAGGGTGATTAAGGCCGCATCGGTGGATAGTTTCACATAGCTCGTTGTGGCGACCACGCCAGGAAATCGGAATTCGTCTTTGAATTGCGCCCGGTAGACATAATCTTCCAAATACCCGACACGTACGCTCCACCAAGAAGGGCAAGAGCGGATAACTCCCTCTCTTTGGAGAGCGGGTTGAGCGGGATTGCCGATTAACATGCTCCAGGCAGCCGCAGCGGGAAGAAGGAACAAAAAGCACTTTAACATAGATTCCATTTACAAAGACAATGGGCTTCCCAGCGCCCGACACTTGAACCAAATTGTCTATATAGCAAAGAGCGCGGGATTCTACAAGGGAACTTTGAGCCTATCCTGGCAGAGAAAACCCAACGCAAAAAATACGATAGAGCAGTGTATCAGAAAATTGTTGCTAGATAAATCAACAAATATTTATGGACTGAATTTAGAGAGGTCTAGCGAAATTCCCATTCGCAAACGATTTCTTAGAAAGAATCTCTACAGGAGACAGTTCATGGCTTTGGCCGATACGATTATTCACCTTAACCAACTTTTGACGGGACTTGTCCGCGATTTAACGAAAGTGCAAAAAGGGAATAAAGCGGCGGCGCAAAGGGTAAGAACAGGGACGATCAAGCTGGAAAAAGTGGGAAAACAATTTCGGAAAGAATCGGTGTCTGCCGAAAAATCAGTCCGATTCAAAAAGAAGCTCAAAGAGCGCACGCCTTCCAAGAAAAAAGCAAAAAAGAAGCGGTAAAGTCTCTAAAATTAGGACACGGGTCCTATTTTTAACGCCGAGAGCACCGAGAAAAAATATTAACTTGCCCGTTTCGCGCCTCGGTGTCTTCTCGGTGCTCTCGGTGTTAAAATTATGAGTCCGACCCTTAACTAGCCTCTAGATCCTCTATACTTTTTTCTTCCGCTCCTGTAAACTGATGCGCTATGTTAGAGCCTGAAACAGTCGAGCTGTCAATTCAAGAATTTACTTCCCGTGGTTATGGTGCAGCGGTTATTCCCCGTCCGCAGGGGCGCCCGATCGATGTGGAAATTGCCCACACCCTTCCGGGGGATCGAGTCTTAATTGAGATGCGCCGCAAGGTGCGGCCTCCGCGCAAAGGGCGCCTTCTTGAGGTGTTGCGTCCATCCACCGACCGGGTGGAGCCCCGTTGCTCCCACGCCCGTGTTTGCGGCGGCTGTTGCTGGCAGCAGATGGACTATTCCGCTCAGCTCAGAGAAAAAGAGGAGCGGATTCGTCGCTCTTTTTCCGTAAATCCAGAGCCGATTATCCCTTGCGATTCCCCCTTTGAATATCGGAACAAGATGGAGTTTACTTTTTCCGAAAATCGAGCCGGCACGAAATACCTAGGACTAATGATCGCCCAGGCAGAGCCGTATGTATTCAACGTGGAGAGATGCCACCTGTGTAAACCGTGGTTTTCTTCTGTCCTAAACGGTGTGCGCGCTTGGTGGGAAACATCGGGCGTGCTCGCTTACAACCCGCCCCGCGATGAGGGGACTCTCCGTTATTTGACTCTGAGAGAGGGGATCCGGACAGGGCAAAAAATGGCTGTGCTCAACGTATCGGGACGAGCCGAATCGGCTCCAAGCCGCGCTCAACTAGATTCCTTCGTCGAAGCGGTGCAACAAGCGGTTTTAGGCGAGCCGATTTCTATTTTCCTCCGGATCCATCAAGCTAATAAAGGGCGTCCCACCCAATTTTTCGAGATGCTCCTTGCAGGTCCTGACCACATTATTGAAGAGCTCCATCTCGATGGGGGCCCCCTCTCTTTTAAAATCAGTCCGATCTCCTTTTTCCAGCCCAACACGCTTCAGGCTGAAAAGCTCTATAACGCGGCCCTTTCCTACATTTCCGACTATCCCGATCCGATCGTTTACGATCTCTATTGCGGCACAGGGACCCTAGGAATGGCGGCTTCCCGCAAGGCCCGTCAGGTTATTGGCATTGAGCTCTCTCCCGAAGCGGTCTTAGACGCCCAAGATAATGCGACACGCAATAAAATCGACAACATCACCTTTTATCAGGGGGATGTGGGGAAAGTCCTCACCCAGCTTCAAGCCGAATCCCGACCCCGTCCCGATATCGTGATCGTCGATCCGCCCCGCGCAGGATTAGATCCTTTGGCCCTGCATCATCTAAAAATTTTACAGCCAAAAGCGATCCTCTATATCTCCTGCAATCCACTGACTCAGGTGGCGAATATCGGGGAGCTAAGTGGCTATCGCCTTAAAAGTTTACAGCCTGTGGATCAATTTCCCCACACTTACCACATTGAAAATATAGCTTTTCTTGAAAGATAAGCCCTCCTCGGGCATTCTAATATAAACAAAACCCTATGAAGGAACATCTATGAAAAAGCTGATCCCCTTTCTCCCTGTAGCAGCCTTTGCTCAAGAGGGAGCCCCCAGCCCGCAAGGGAGCCTATACCAGACCATGATGATGATTGGTCTAGCGCTGGTATTCTTCTATTTTATCCTCTGGAGACCCGAGCAGAAGCGGCGCAAAGCAGCAGAAGCGATGCGAGGCATGATGAAAAAAGGGGACAAAGCGACAGCCATGGGCATCATCGGCACGATTGACCGAGTGAAAGAGCAAACGGTAATTCTCCGTATGGTAGAAGGGGCAAAAATCGAAGTGTTAAAAGCCGCAATCACCGACATCCAACCCGCAAGTGGGGACGAGAAGATCGAAGCGGTTGCTGAGTAGAGTTAGAAGAAGTCAAGAGCCTGGAAGCTTATTCCGGGCTCTACGGCTTTATTCTTTTTTCCGCAATTCTAATAGCTTATTAATTGCCTGGTGTTCTTCTAGAAGTGCATCCGTTTCTTTTACTAAGTGGGTAGCTGTCGTATTCAAGTGTTCGGAATCTAATGACTCCAGTTTTTTGAGTCTTTCTTTCAACATTTCAATTTCATCATTCTGTTTTAAGATTGTTTCATTTCTTGAAACTAGTTCTGGGGGTGCGTTGTAAGTTTATAATTTTTTGTTTGAGAGCTTCTACTTCGTGAGTTCGTTTTACCAGGGTAACTTCATATAGCTCTTTCATTTC
>PLXF01000168.1 GCA_003151315.1 Parachlamydiales bacterium | reverse complement strand
AAGTTATTGACCGATTGTAGTATACCTAAAAATTAGATTTGTTAGCCTTAAGTCCTTGCTGATTGGTTTCTTTTCGCCCGATCGAGAAGAAAAAGTTGCTCTAAATTTAGCGGCTCGGCTACCTTTTTCAGTTAGTCAACCCTGAAGCTATATATCGATGATCGCCCAAAGCGCTTTTCACCCTCTCGAGGTGAAAATTGAACGAATCTAATCTCTGTCAGAAAACAGTAAAGAGAAAAGTATCTCTTTCCGGTGTTGGCCTTTTTTCTGGCCAACACGTTTCTATGACTCTTTGCCCCGCGCCTATTGATACGGGGATCGTTTTTCAAAGAACCGATTTACCCGGTCAGCCCACCATACCGGCGCGACTTGAATCGGTTCAAGAATGGCCCCGCTGCACGAAGCTCGCTTCGGGCTCTGCTACGGTGCAGATGGTCGAACACCTTTTATCGGCCCTCGCTGCCTTTGGAATTGATAATTTGCGGATCGAATTAGCGGGTCCCGAGATCCCCTCAGGAGATGGGAGCTCTTTGCTCTTTGTTCGAGCGATCGAAGAGGGGGAAATCGAGATCCAAGATCGGATGAAACGGCTTCTGACGATAGACAGACCCGTTTTTTGGTCAGACAAAGAGGTGCACCTTGTCGCCCTCCCTTCTCCCGAATTTCGGATCAGTTACACGCTGCACTATCCCCAATCAAAAATCATCGGTTCCCAATATTACACTTTTTTATTGGATTCCGATCTCTATAAACAAGAAATCGCTCCATGCCGCACCTTTTCTCTCTACGAAGAGATCGCCCCTTTTATTGAAAAAGGGTTGTTGAGGGGAGGCGGTTTGAGTAATGCCCTTGTGATCCAAAACGACCAGATTATGAACGTCGAAGGGGCCCGTTTCCCCGATGAGATGGTTCGGCACAAGGTATTAGATCTCCTAGGAGATCTGTCCCTTATCGGCGCGTCCCTTCAGGCTCACATAATCGCTATCCGCTCCGGCCACTCCAGCAATTTGGCCTTTGCGAAAACAATTGCCCAAATGGGCACATCAGAAGAAGAAGTTGCATCCAACCCTTATCGGGAGAATCACTAATGGGAGACCTACCCCCCCGTGCCTTTGTTTTTAGGGCGAAAGAAATCGAACAAATCTTGCCGCACCGATACCCCTTCTTACTCGTCGATCGGATCCTCTCCATTGATTTAGAGAAAAACGAGATCGTCGGTTTGAAAAACGTCACGGTTAATGAACCTTTTTTCCAGGGACATTTTCCTGGAACTCCTATTATGCCAGGCGTCCTGATTTTGGAGGCTTTAGCGCAAACGGGAGGCGTCCTTGTTCACCAAAAAGGATATGATAAAAAAATTGCCGTTTTGTTAAATGTGACTAATGCCAAGTTTCGGCGCCCTGTGCAACCCGGAGATGTGCTCCATTTGTACGCGAAAGGGCTCCATATCAGTGGAAATGGCGGAAAGGTCCAAGCAAAAGCTATGATTGGCGAGCAGATTGCGGTAGAAGCCGAACTGAGTTTCGCTTTAATCAGTAAAGAACAACTTTGAACGGAATCGCATGTCTAATATTCACCCTCTTGCGTTCGTAGAGCCCGGTGCTAAAATCGGAAAGAATGTTACGATTGAACCTTTTGCGATTGTAAAAGGAACCGTCACGTTAGAAGACAATGTTGTGATCAAGTCCCACGCCTATATCGATGGGTACACGACGATCGGCGAGGGAACGGTTATCTATCCGGGCGCCAGTATTGGAACCAAAACCCAGGATCTGAAGTTTAAAGGGGAAAAGACCTACGTCGTGATCGGGAAACACTGTGAGATCCGAGAGTTTGTTACGATCAATTCATCGTGTCAAGAAAACTCCACGGTTCGAATTGGCGATAATTGCCTCATTATGGCCTATTGCCATGTAGCTCACAACTGCGAGATCGGCAATGGGGTTATCATGTCCAATAGCGCGATGTTAGCAGGCCACGTAATCGTGGAAGATAATGCGATTATAGGGGGAATGACCCCTGTTCACCAGCATTCGCGCATTGGCTGCTACGCCATGGTCGGGGGCTTTTCTCGCGTCCCTCGCGATATCCCTCCCTATACGATTGGAGGAGGATTCCCCTATAAGTTCGGGGGGCTGAATATCATTGGTCTAAAGCGGCACCATTTTCCTCTTGAGGTCCGAGCCTCTTTGAGTAAAGCCTTTAAAATCACGTATCGATTGGGTTTGCGCCTAGAAGAGGCGATCAAAATCATCGAGAAAGAGGTGGAGCCTCATAAAGAGGTGCAACACTGGATCCATTTTTGCCGCAGTTCTAAAAGAGGCCTTATCGGCCTGCAAGGCGTCACCCAACGTTCCGAAGATGTCGATGGTGACGGCGAAGAAGAATTTCTCGACGAATGAAAATCGTTTATTTTGGGACGCCCCTTTTTTCCGCAGCGGTCCTCCGCTACCTCCTCCACAAAAAGGGGGAAATAGTGGCCGTGGTCACTCAGCCCGATCGACCTAAAGGGCGCTCGGGCGCTCTCGCTCCCTCTCCCGTCTGTGAAGTGGCTAAAGAGGCATCGATACCCATTTTTCAACCCGAAAAATGTTCCCAAGAATATTTTTTACAAGAGATGGCCAATCTGGGAGCATCTCTTTACGTAGTCGTCGCATTCGGCCAAATTCTCCCCCAAAAATTACTTGACATTCCCCCTCTTGGCTGCATAAACGTGCACGCGAGCCTTTTGCCCTTATATAGGGGCGCCGCTCCCATGCAAAGAAGTCTTATGGATGGGGTCTCAGAGACCGGGGTTTCCATTCAAAAAATGGTTAGACAGCTCGATGCGGGCGATGTGATCGCCGAGGCGAAAATCCCGGTCCCTCTAGAAATGACATTCGGCGAGTTGGAACAAGAGCTAAGGGAGCTATCGAAACCGTTACTATTATCGGTGATCGAAGCCTTTAAAGAGAGGATCCCTCCAGCTGCCGCGCAAGATACAACAAAAGTGACCCTAGCGCCCAAAATCGAAACAGAAGAGTGTGAAATCGATTGGTCAGGATCTGCTGAAAAAATTCATAATAAGATTCGCGCCTTATCGCCCCGTCCCGGAGCCTGGTGCTGGATCGAGGTTGAGGGAGAAAAGAGGCGATTCAAAATTCTCCGTACAAGACTTGTCTCTACAGCAGAGATAGGCCCTGTAAAACATTTTTCTTTAGCCGAGGGGACGATCCAATGTGGTATAGGTTCAGTTCAGCTCTTAGAAGTGCAGCCCGAAAGTAAAAAAATAATGAGTGGGGTCGATTGGCTCCGAGGCCTCAAAGCCTCCCCTAAATTCTAGAAAAGTTTTTCACTTTTTCTTATATATCCCTTTACATATAGTCGCTCATCTCTTATTCTGTAGGTGAAAATTTTAAAGCCTTATGTAGGCAAACCAACGAAAAAATTGAGGTAATATTATGAACACAGTTTCCGCGACAATTTTCCCCCCATTTAGTTCATGGGTTAGGCAAACAGGTGTTGAAGTTCGATTAGAGGTTAATTCCGATGATTGGACTTATGAAAAAGGTAAATTTACTCGCAATTCTGCGGCTGGAACTATAAGCAGAGTTTTTTCAGATTTGGGTGGGCTTTATGCTTCAACTAAAGCAGTTAAGGTCGTTGGAGATGCTGTTGTTGTTTTATGCCCTGCCGTTGGTGCCAATCCTACAGTTCAAGGTCTCCGAAGCCTGAATGGTACGGTAAAAGAGTGGTTGTCTGCCGCTTCTTTTGTCGGTTCTACTTGCGAACTTGTTCAGATTGAAAGGCCTCACAATGTCTCGGATGTTGCCAAGATTGGAAAAAAGATTGGTTACTTCCTTTCTGATGGCTCGGAAGTTGCTGAATTAGTAGCAAAACATGGCAAACTCCCTTTGCCACCCGCTGTTGGTTTTGGTGGTAGCGTGGCTGCAGGAGTGGCCATTGCTATTGATACGATATTTGTGAGCATCGATGTGGGCACGTGCAACATGTTGCTTAAAGAGGCTCAAGCTCAGGCTCAATTAATAGAGGCTGGGGTAAGGGAAAAAGTGGAAGAGCGCGTGATGGCAGCGGCCACTGGAAAGACGGAGCCAGAGTTAGCGGCAGAGATAGAAAACGCAGTTAATGAAAAGGCCAGGATTGATGTAGAGGCTGCGGTGCCCCCGACGGTTGTGAAGGCTATTCGCGAGAAAAGAAATTTGAGTATATTCAAGTTGATTGCGAAAATATCGTCTCTCGCTCTAGTTACCTTTGCTATTCTTTCTTTTGTCCTAGGAGCGACGCTGGCTCCAGCGATGCTCTTTGTCGCGCCAGTTTTGATGGCTATAGGTATTGTTCAGTTAGCCTTTAGCTTCACCGCTATGTTCTACAAGGCAACTCGTGAGCACAGCTTCTACGAAAAGAAGCCTGACGACTCGGAAGTAGTTGAGGAGTTTCTTCTAGATACAGGTAAGCTTGATAATGCTTCAAGCGGTATGACAGCTTCTAGATTGCTAGATGTTGACCTCCAAAGGTCTCCTCAGCTCGTATAAACCAAAGAATGTATCAGGCGCTAGTTCCTAGCGCCTGAATGTTGTATCCATGACCCGACCTACGCTGAATATCCCTGAGTGGATTCTGGTCATCGGCTTTTTATCCCTTCTTATATCTCTTGTTATTATTTCAAAAATTTCAGCTATTCGGGCGCAGTCTATTCTGGAAGTGCACAAACTTATAGAGACCGTTCTTGTTGAGGTGGCGGGTGAGGTGGCAAAGCCTGGGCGATATTTGGTAGAAAAGGGGAGTACCCTAGCTGAACTTATGCAGACAGTTAAACCTAAAAAATTTGCTGATCTTGCTGCGCTTCGCTTGTGCGACCCTATCTGTGAGCCCACTTCCCTAACTATTTCGCGCTTAAACGAAATTGTTGCCGTTGTTAGAGGCGAGGGGATTGACCCGATCGAAATTCACTTGCCGGCAGGTTCTAGAGTTTTAGAAATAAAATCGAAAATTTCTCTTCCTAAAGATTTTGATTTAACCCCCTTGAATAGCCGGAGAATGGTGTTGCCCGGTGAGGAGATTCATTTAAAAAGGGTTAGTGTCAGAGACTTGGAGTGACCGGTCTCTTTGCATTAGATGAGGGGCAAGACCGCGAAGCGCCGGCCATGCTAACATCCCAGCCTTTTGATTCGCGCCGGCTACGCCTGATCAAA
>PLXF01000064.1 GCA_003151315.1 Parachlamydiales bacterium | reverse complement strand
CCTGATTCTTAAGCGGTAATACCAAAAACAGTCGATGTCCACCTCCATCCGCCCCTACGCCCCTTTTGACGATGCGGGTCCCCCTTTAAAAGACGGAAAAATCGATGTGGAGTTCTTGAAAAGATATGGCCTGACGATCCCTGAGAAGATGTATCTCGTCTTAGGAGACAACCACGCTATGAGCGCCGATAGTCGCTATTTTGGCTTTGTACCTCAGGACAACCTGCGCGGCGGCGCCAGCTTCATTTTTTGGCCTCCTGGACCCCGCTGGGGCCGTCCTCCTCAGCCGCCAATCGCCCATCTAACGATCCCTAACATGGCCGTCTGGTCGCTAGCCGCCTTCATTGGCCTGCTGTCGTACCTCTACTACCAACGCAAAATCAATCGGCCCCTTAAATTTTAGAGCCAATAGGCGAGGCTAACAAAGCCTCGCCATGAGAAATATTACAGTAAATCCGCTCGCAAGAAAACCCCATCGCGCACTTCAACCAAGCCTCCACACACGTCAGCGTGAAATTTCCTGTCAGGACAGGGTGCTTCGGGGGATATTTNNGATATTAAAGAGATGTTCAACCTCCCATTGGGAAGAACATCAATTTGGTGATCTCCCTTAGGAATAGGATAAACTCTGTGAGCTCTATCGTTCTCTGTGGTTAAGAAATTTATTAATACTCAAACTTTATGGATCGAAATACAGGTCTCTTCGCCGTTGAGATCCCATGAGGTGCCCTCACAAGGACCCACTTCTATAGCGACTGCCAACACCTCGCCCGCCACATATGCGCGATGAGTCTGGAGACTTTCTACCACTCGAGGCGTTGTTTGGATTGCGATTCGGATTCTATCGGTCACCTCAAAATCCATCTCGCGACGCATAGTATTGATCTTATTCACGAGTTCTCGAGCCAGCCCTTCCGACAAAAGCTCTTCATTCAGCGCTGTATCGAGAGCCACGGTTAACTCCCCTTCGTTTCCAGCTGCAAGCCCCTCTTTCACTTTACGCTCAATTTGCACATCGGCAGGTTCCAGTTCCACCTCTTCGCCTCCAATGTCCACACGCATGTTATGGCCATTGGCTAACGATTGGATCTGCGCGCGCGTAAAGCCTTGGATCACCTTTTGCGCCTGCGGAATCAATTTACCGATTTTTTTACCCAAAACCGGAAAGTTGGGCTTGGCAATCCACTGCACAAATTGACTTTCGTCGCTGTGTAGCTCGATCGATTTAACATTGAGCTCGTCACAAATCAATTGGACCTGCTTTTTCAGCGAGGCTAATAGTTCTGCATTAGAGGTGATCAAGTGGGCTTTCGAAAGAGGCTGTCGCACCTTTAATTTGTGCTCTTTGCGCAGTTTATGCCCCAAACTCACCGCTTGCTGGGCCGCCTCCACCTCTTTTTCTAACTCTCTATCGCGCAGATGATCTCGGATTAAAGGAAAATCGACCAAATGGACCGACTCAGCCATGTCTGAGGTTCTCAATTCCCCGTAAATAGCTTCGCTCAAGAAAGGGATAAAGGGAGCCGCTGTTTTTACCACCTCAAGAAGGACCGTATAAAGAGTCCCAAAAGCCTCTTGCCGATCGGTCGTGTCCTGGTCAGCCCAAAACCTGCCGCGGCATCTGCGGATATACCAATTAGTGAGCTGATCGACAAAACCGACGAGAGGCTCTACCGCCTGGCTTAAATCGTACCGATCCATCGCCGAAGTGACATTCTCAATCAGTTTTTGCGTAAGAGACAACATCCAGCGATCGATGAGAGCTGCAGGGCGTGTCTCCATGACACTAGGCTCCCATTGATAGATCTTCGCATAGGTAGAGAGGAACACAAACGAGTTCCAGAGAGGAATTAATACCTGTCTTAAAACGTGCTCCACCCCTTTTTCGGCAAAACGGAGATCTTCTCCTTTCACTGCGGGACTATTGAGCAAATAGAGCCTTAAAGCATCCGCTCCATACTTATTCATCACCAATTCAGGATCGGGATAGTTCTTAAGCCGTTTCGACATTTTGTTCCCATCTTCCGCTAAGATCAGCCCGTTTACGATCACATGCTTAAAAGCGGGTTTGCGGAAAAGAGCCGCAGAGAGAACGGTAAGGGTGTAAAACCATCCCCTTGTCTGATCGAGCCCCTCGCCAATAAAATCGGCGGGAAAAGAATTTTCAAACATCTCTTTATTTTCAAAGGGGTAGTGGTTTTGCGCATAAGGCATCGATCCCGACTCGAACCAGCAATCGAACACTTCCGGAATACGCCGATACTCTTTTCCATTCGCCTCAAAGGCCAACCCATCGATAAAATGGCGGTGTAGATCAGTGATGGTTTCCCCTGTAAGTTTTTCCAGCTCCTCAATGCTGCCGATAGCCAGGCAATCTCCATCTAGACTGCGCCAAATAGGGATCGGAGTGCCCCAATAACGGTTGCGGCTGATAGCCCAATCTCGAGCGTTTTCCAACCATTTTCCAAAGCGCCCCTCTTTTATATGCTTCGGAGTCCAGTCGATCTCTTCATTGGCAGCAAGTAGCCGATCTTTGATTTTTTCTACGGCCACAAACCAGGTCTTCACCGCCTTATAGATAAGCGGAGTATCGGAGCGCCAGCAGAACGGGTAGCGGTGGCGGATCGTCCCCTGGTAGAAAAGAGAGCCCTGTTTTTTCAGTTCCCGCATAATCTGCGAATCGGCATCTTTCACAAAAAGACCCGCGTAAGGGGCAACCTCATCGGTAAACCTCCCATTTGCATCCACAGGACAGACCAGCTCGATGTTTTCCCGTTTACAAACGAAAAAGTCCATCTCCCCAAAGGCGGGCGCTGCATGGACAATCCCCGTCCCGTCTTCGATCGAGACAAAGTCATCGAGCAATATACGGAAGGCTCCCTCTTGGGCCCGATCGGCAAAATAGGGTAAAAGGGGCTTGTAGCGCCGATTTTTTAGATGAGATCCTTTAAATCGCTCAAGGATCGACACCTCTTCCTTAAAAACGGACCCCAACCGAGCTTCCGCCAAAATATAATGCTTCCCGCTCGCATCTTGCACCTTCACATAGTCGAGTCCACCCCCGACCATAAGCGCCAGATTCGACGGCAGCGTCCAAGGGGTCGTCGTCCAAGCTAAAAAGAAAGTATTAGGTTCATCGAGCGATTCAAAAGCGACGGTGATCGACGGGTCATCCACATCTTTATAATTTAAATTCGCTTCAAAGTTAGAGAGTGGCGTGCCCAATTTCGCCGAAAAAGGCATCACCTTAAAGCCCTCATACACGAGGCCCTGGTCATACAGCTCTTTAAACGCCCACCAGACCGACTCCATAAAATTCGTATCCATCGTCCGAAAAGCGTTGTCGAAATCGACCCAGCGTCCCATCCGGTCGACGGTCTTTTTCCATTCACCGGTGTATTTCAACACAATGCTCCGGCACTCTTCGTTAAAGCGGGCGATCCCAAATTCTTCGATCGAGGCGGCGCCCGAGAGCTCCTTCGCCTTTTCGATCTCGTTTTCGACCGGCAAGCCGTGGCAATCCCAACCGAACCGGCGCGGGACGCAAAACCCCTTCATCGTCTGGTAGCGGGGAACCACATCCTTAATCGTCCCGGCGAGCAGATGGCCATAATGGGGCAGCCCGGTGGCGAAGGGAGGCCCGTCATAAAAGGTAAAGAGAGGGTTATTGGCCCGCTCCGCAATTGAGCGTTTGAAGATATCCCTTTCGCGCCAAAACTGTTGAACCCGCTCTTCTCGTCCAGGAAACCCTTCGCTTTGATCGAATATAAACATAAAACCACCGGTAAAATTCCCCCTATTATTCCAAAACCCCATTAAAAATCAAAGAGTTACTCACCCCACCCCTTCCTTAAAATGACCTTATCTGCTAAAATAGAGTTATCTAAGCAATGCTTGACGCTACCGCAGAGCTGGGGTGTAACCACCCCATTTCTGCGGGGGTGTCAAGGTTTCGACTTGGGAATGAAGCATAGGTGGCATGTAGAGGATAATCGGTGGGCCTCTTAAATCATCCGATTAAAACACAAACGACAACTCTAAAATTGTCTCTGTTGATTTCGGTTACTCCGAAGCAATGGTTGCTAACGCGGCTTAACCGCCGTTGAAGCACGGTAAGCTGGAATCACACCTAGAGTTCCAGATTTTTACCGTCATACATCTGGGTACAAACCCTGCCCTCGTGGGCCGTCTAGGCAGGAGTTTAAGATAGAGTCAGCCCGGTTGACCCCAAGCGTTGTGAACTTTTCGGCAAGGTCGACCTAAATTAAGGTTCTAAACATGTAGTCATTTATGGGGAGTTTGCTAAGGACGAGAGTTCGATTCTCTCCACCTCCAAAACAGCAGGCCTGGGATTTCCCGGGCCTTTTTCATAGATGGAATCCAGCAAAAACCTCAGTCAAAAATTTACGGAAAACCACTGAAATTACGCAAATTTTACGCACCAAACCAAACGTAACCAGATAAAAAATCATGCTGATTAGCTCTAGTCAACAAAAAGGAAGAACTACCCCTTACCTCCCTTTTCAAACTTATCATTAATCTTATCCAAAACTTCTTTGTTTTTGATTTTTGCCGTCCGACAGAGAGCTCTCACCTGAAGCTCTATCCGTGAAGCAACTTCCTCAACCCTAGTACCTCTGGGAATCTCTCTTCTATCCAAACGGATGTGGAAATCGGATGGTCACGCCGACAATGATATATAAGCTAGGGACAATGGCAGAGAAAGGGTGGCGGAGGTTAAAGGACTCTAAACTACTATCAAAGGTAGTCTCAGGAGTGAAATTCAAAGACGGTGAAGGAGTAACTAAAGAAGATGTAGCATAGAGGGAAAATCAGAGGATATGCTCAGATGACGAAACATAACTTTCAGTTGATTTATATACTTTAAATAACATACAATTATTTTTTTCATAAAAGGAAATACTCATGAGATATTTAAACATATTTATTATTTTATTCTTTACCACAGCAATGAGTCCTATCGCAGCTACATCTACGGAATTGCGGAAGGTCGTTTTGGTCTTAGGGAGCGGCGGAAGCAAAGGGCTAGCCCATGTAGGAGTCATTGAGGAGCTTGAAAACTTAGGAATTGTGCCCGATATGATCGTGGGATGCAGCTCTGGCGCAATCGTAGGGGCTCTTTACGCCCAGCACAAGGATATTGCAAAGGTAAAAGAGATCCTCATCAATCTGACACAAGATGATCTTGTAGATTTTAGCCTTTTTCAAAGATACGCCCTCTCCTCGAGAGACAAACTGGAAAAGTTCCTCGGAGAGAATTTAACAGTAACTGATTTTGCTTCTTTACAAATCCCCTTTATTGCGGTCGCCACAGATCTACATAAAGGCGAACCGGTCTATTTCCAAGAAGGAATGCTCCATCCAGCCGTTCTGGCCAGTGCAGCCTTACCAGCCCTGTTTCCTCCTTATAAAATGGGAGATCAAGTCTATGTAGACGGGGGTGTATCCGATCCTCTGCCTGTCCAGTTCGCCCGTTCTTTAGGAGATGCAATCGTCATCGCATCAGATATCAGCCCCTCTCTCGATGGATTTGACGCAGAGAGTCTGCCCCAGGTTGTCCGCAAGTCACTCGAGATAGCCTATCAGCGCCTCGCCTATTTCTCGCGGCAAGAAGTAGATGTTTTATTAATGATGGACTTTACAGATATTGACTCTCCAATCGCTGACGATGTCAATCATAAACTATATGAACGGGGGAAAGAGTCGGTACGCAGTCAATCTGAAGAGATTAAAAAAATAGTTGCTCGCTAGATAATGCCCAACAATTTTAGCGCAATAATTACAATTATAGGAACACCCAAAAACCAAAGAATAATTGCCTTTCCCACTTCAACCCCCCACTTTCTGTTTATATTATACACCAATGAATTCAAAAATCGGTTTTTGGTGCGCCGGCTTTGCCTCATATTTTTCGTCCTCACTTCGGGTCGTGTTCAAGAACACTGCCCCTCGTTCTGGCCAAAAAATCTGAGGAGCCTCCTTCCAAATTCCCGATTTTTGAATCCACTTGTGTATACAAACTCTTCATTAAACCCCGAACTAACAAATTAACTAATTTTTCACAACTAAAAGTTCTGAATGCATCTCTCCACCTCCAATCCAAATTAAGGCTTCAGTTTCACGACTGAAGCCTTTTGTTTTTAGTGACATACAGTCACAAATTCCGATCGAAAAATTTAGCTGCGTAAAGCTTAATTACGCAGTATTTATGCACTAGACTGGATGAAACTGCAGTAAAATCTTGCGACTTCTTACCCATTTAGCCAACAAGATGTTGGCCTACTGACAGCAAGTAATTTTCACAAAAAACAACCTATTTTTGTGAAATTTACAGTTTTCTCATTCTGGATCACCAATAGCCAACTGACCAAAATCAATAACAGCAGAGAGTTTGCCATCACATACCAATAGGTTACCTGCACTTATATCGCCGTGAACCCATATTGGTGGATGCTTCCAAGAAGTTGAACGAGCTGCTTCCCAAACCTCAGTTGCAGAGGCAGCATCAATTTTATCCTTTAAGGCAGCGATAGAACGACGTGTTTCATTGTCATAGACCGATAGTGATCCCCCTCTAAATAAGCTATGTAATCCAGGTAGTGGCCCACCCGTTACATCAATTCTTTGGAGAGCTGTCAGAAAGTCAGCAAGATCAATCGCCAATTCAACGAGATCGCCTATTTTCGCAGAAGCTGCGGTCTCACCATCAAGCCATCGATAAATAGACCACTTCCAAGGATAGCCATATTCAGGTTTTCCCATAGCCAGAGGGACAGGAATCGGAAGTGGAAGTCCAAGAGCCAATTGCGGTAGCCATTGATGCTCTTTTTCTACCTGTAATTCATAATCAGCAGCGCTTGGTAAGCGAATTAATATATCTTTACCTAAGTGGAAAGTTCGATTATCCCACTCACTCGTTGCAACAGGATCGATAGAAAGCTCTTTCCATTGAGGAAATTGAGAGGCAATCAGGCGGCGCACAAGAGAAACATCTATTACCACATGCTGACTATCCATTTATCTTACTTCCACAAGGAAAATTTTCTTGTTAACTCTGAAACTTTATCCCAACTACCAAATAAAACAATACCATAATAGACCAAATCGGCTTCTTTGTTTTGCTTGGTTCGCTCTAATTGCTCGACATAGGACCCTATAGTCATGGTATCGGTAAAGTCAACAAACTTAATTCCCTCTTGGAGAGCGGCCTGACGAAGAGCTCTTATTTTATTTGAATTCGCCTTTAAAATCATAAAAGGCATCTCCGAAATGCTAGGGTGACTACCTTCATCTCCGTCGATGTAATTAGTCAGACGTAATGGCTCTTTTCCTATCTCAGACCCAAACCCTATACACATATGAGCCAAGGCATTCATGATCACACCTGGTTCAACCTTTTCATTCATGACTGCTACTAATTTATTTTCAAACATACCACTCCTTTAAAGTTTAAAACGGGAAAAACTGTTCTTCCAATTATTCTCAACGGCGTTTAGAGCTAGGCTTAAATCCTTATTCTTTAGAGCCTCAATAATCTGAACGTGCTCTTCATAGGAAAGCGCTGCATCTTTTATTTTATCAAAATAATAAAGGTCTAAGCGCTTTAGTTTTTGTTTCAATTCTGAAATGACTTTTTCGAGCTCTTTATTTTCTGAAAGTTTCACATAAACTGAATGGAATTCATAATCAGCATCCAAAGCAGCGATGCGATCCCGACCCTTCATTTTTTGTAAAAATCGTTCATTAGCTTCCATCATGGCTTGAATGTGAAGATCGGTAATCGATCCGAAAGCCTGGGTAAGTGCTAACCGTTCTAATGTCCATACAATGGAATAGAGATGAAATGCGCTGTGGAAATCTATAGAACTAACAAGAGTTGAGCGATTAGGCTTTGTTTGCACAAGCCCCTCATCTTCAAGACGCAATAATGCTTCCCGAATCGGGGTCCTACTAACCCCTAACTGTTCGGCTAATTCCTTATCTCGTATTTGCGCCCCTGGCGCTAAGGTTCCCTCCAAAATCCAATTACGAATTTTAAGATAAGCCTCTTGGCGAACAAAAGTACGTTGGATTTTTTCTTCCATAACGACACGCTTTTTCTTTGACTGATATGTAATATATCACACAATTCCATTTGCCGTAAAGTCGTTGTTTTTAAAAGAATTTATTGCTTTAAGAGGAAAGTTCGTTTTTTCAGAAAGACTATTGACCCTAACGCATACGTCATTGTGTATATTGGGAGCATCTTTTAAAATTATAGGGATATTAAAAGGATGAAAGGTCGATGGCTTATACAGTTAAAAAATTAAGTGAACTCTCAGGAGTAACGGTTCGGACTCTCCACTTTTATGAAGAGGAGGGGCTCCTTAAACCCTCATATTATGGGTCTAATGGATATCGGTACTACGAGGAGAAGGAGCTGCTCCAATTACAACAAATCCTATTCTTCAAAGAGCTTGGTTTTACGATAAAGCAAATCAAGAAAGTTATAGGAAAGGGTGATTTCGATCAGCTTTCTGCTCTTCATTCACACAGAAAATCTTTGAATCAAGAGTGGGAGAAAATTAGCCAACTGCTTAAAACCATCGACAAAACAATTAATCATTTAAAAGGAAAAAATAAAATGAAAGATAAAGAAATTTTCGATGGTTTCAATATCACTTTAGTGAAAAAAGCAAAAGGGCATGAGCCTTACTCTGCTGCAGAAGAAATTGTCGGCAAAAGTGTAAAAAACCCGACTAAAAATGCCGAAGACGTTGAGAAAAAAGGCAAAGCATTTTATGAAAATGCTACGGAGACAGCACATGCCATTTTCAGGGAACTTGTCCATTGTATTGAAAAGGGATTGGCTCCAAACTCCCCCGAAGTACAACGCATTATCAAGAAACATCATGCATTTACAGATCAAATCCAAGATGCAACCCAAGAAGTATACAAGGCAATGGCTGAGCTTTACCAAAAGCATCCGGAATTCAGAAAACAACTGGACCCATTTCATCCAAAACTTGCTGAGTTCATGTCTAAAGGGATGATTATTTTTGCAGATAAGGAATTAAACTAAGAACGTTAACCATAGGGGGCAAAGCGCCCCCTACATTTACGCAAATTTTACGCACTAGACTAACAAAAATGGGATTCTTGATAGGACATAAGTTGTCATTTGCTGACAATTGAGTGAACATAACCGCACAAAGAAACCAAAACACCTTCACGTTTTTTTACGTACGAATAGATTCATTTACACTCAACCTCGTATAATTTAAAAAAACTATATACAGATGAGGCAGTTTCGATCCAATCAAAAGTTCTGAATGCGTCTCTCCACCTCCAAAAATAAGCCCGGGGAAAATCTCGGGCTTTTTTTTATTCTAAAATTCATTTATTATCTATCTATCTTCAAAAAAAATCTCACGGAATCATCTGCCTATGAAAAAACAAAATATTACGCCAGTTTCATTTGGTTGAGTGCGTAAAAATTGCGTAATTTAAGTTCAAAGCAAACATAGCCGGAAGTCTGCAATTAAAAAAATCATAAATCAATTCAGCGCAGTATAATTATCACTAGTAATGAAGGGGTATATGCTCTGTGCAATGTTGGTGATATGAGAAAAGGTGGGAGCGAAAGGTCCCACCTACGCAGCCTTAGAATTATTTTTGGCAAAGTCGTTGAGGAGTCACTCGAACGGACCCGATCGTAGAGCTAAACCCACTTGGATAGTCAGCTATGACATAATAAGAGTAAGTCTGTTCAGCAAGCAGATTTGATTCCGTATAATGCAGGGTTCCTGAGGGAACAGTTGCCACAAGATGACCTAGACCCGCATCGCGAAAGATTCTATATTGTGTTGGAGTTCCGTTAACGCCTCCCCATGTAGTTATACTTTTAAGATTCATAGGATCCGTATCGTCCAAACATGCGTTAACAGTGAAGGCAGGAGCATTGTTGTGAGACAGTTCGATATTCGAAGGATTGGAAAATCCTGGAATTGCAGCAACGATAGTATAAGTGATCAAGTCGACTTTATATACTGTTGTAGTACTCCCTACATAGAGAAAAAATCCATCAGCTGATACAGCCATGCTTTTAGGTGTAGGGATTGGGATTTCGTAAACGGAGAAATTATCATCTGTGCGGATAACGCTTACGGTATCTGACCCTGTATTAGCTACATAGACGAAATTTTTATTGGGAGAAGCGGCAGCATAAGATGGAAAATTGAAGCCATAAATAATTTTAGAAATTGTATTCGTCGCAAGATCAATGACACTGACGGTATTATGGCTTGTCTCCGTGATATATGCGAAAGTTCCGTCAATTGACATTGTGATACCAACTGGTTTATGGAACCCTGTAATCGTTTCTACGATTGTATTGTTTGATGTATCGATTACGCTTACTGTGTTGTTGCCTGCATTGGTCACATAGGCAAATTTGCCATCTGGCGTTACTTTGATGTCTTGAAGAATATCGAATCCAGTAATCGCAGCCACAACCGTGTAAGTGGATGTATCGACAACGCTCACGGTGTCATCATTGCTTGCGACATAAATAAAGTGAGCATTGGGAGAGACCGCCGTCGCTACAGGATGCGAAACATTGACAATAATAGGCAGTACGAGTTCACTTGATGTATCGACCACGCGAAGTGTATTATCATCACATCCTATAAAGGCAAGGGTTCCCTCTGGGTTCAGATGGACTGTGCGGGGATGATTAAATCCAAAAATTGCTTGAGTTGTCCCCACCACCACATCAATTATGGTAACTGAATTGCTTAGTTGATTACATACATAGGCATGGTCCACTGTTGCAAAACCAGGACTGACAGCTAGTGCAAAAGCCAACAAACAGGTTAAATACTTCATTCATTTCTCTTGGTTCTAAGGTTTTTCAATCTCTCTCGCTTTCGCTTAATAGTCTTGAAAAAAGAAAAAGACTGATTTTTTCACTTCTAGGTTAAAATTTTTTAATCTTCAAGATGTTTTAAATTTTATTTTTGAGATGATAGGAGTCAAAGAACCTATCCAAGTAAAAAGTTTCAGCCGATTTTCGATTCAATTTTGGAGGGCCATATCAACAAGAAGTATATTGCCCCCCAAAATTGAATCGAAAATCGGCCCAAAAGAACCCGAAAATCGACTGAAACTTTTTACTTGAATAGGTTCCTATGGAACTGTTTCCCTGTTGCATAGATGAATGGCGTCTTTAAAACTGTTGTTTGAATTTCCAATATCAAACAAGCAAGACCTTGAGAACTTCATCAACCTAGCTTTAAAAAACTCCTTCTCCGCAATTTCGGCCAGCGGGGTTTGATCAGTCAGCCAGCCTTTCAATGAATATGACATGTTTTTAGGTAGTTGCCTACAGACCCATGCCCACATCGCAAAAAAAAAAGGATTTTTCTCAAAAATTGGATGGAAACGAGCACCATAGATCGAATTTTGCCAGGAGGTATTTCTTGAGATATGCCTCTGCCAGGAGAAAGTCTAACGCCGCCATTAAAATGAAAAATTAGACCTCCACAGAAAAAGCCAAAACGTGAGACCGGATTTTGTGAAATCTTTTTCAAAATATGCCAATCGAGATCATTTTTATAACAAGCATATAAATAGGGAGTTCCAGAATGATTGGTAAGTTTATATTTTCCCACAAATTCTAGATATTCAGATGGGTCATTCACAAAGTCAAACGTCGGCCGATAGCTAAAATAAAAATCTTTCGTGAAAAACAAGCAAGCCGTGTAGGCCCCTTCAGCTGCAACACAGGTCCCTGATTGAGCAGTTATTGCCTCAAGAGCCCTTTCCCAACCTGCACAAACTGGGAACGAATCCAAATGAAGCGTTACAACATGACTGGCGCCTTCCCGAAATGCGATTTCAGTCAAACGCTCTAAATAATAAGCATGTTCGGCGCTTCCTCTTAACTCTGTGGAAACAATTTCACATTGCTGAATTTCTGGATAATTGAATAGTTTCTGACGCCACTTTGAATCCAGCCGACTAACACTTCCATAAATAGCATAGGGAGAAACAGTGAATTTCCGAATACAGTTGATGTGTAAATCGAACAGATGCTCTGTATTTGCATCAAATAGATAAACTACAACAATTCCCAACTTCACATTATACCCAACGTGATTCAAAAGTTGGTTTTTGACAAAGCCAGCGCCCAGAATTTTGATCAGGCGGAGCCGGTGCAAAAACAGGCCCCTATTAGAAATAGGGGCTGTTTTTGCAGATCGAAATTGTGGGATGATGGCGCAGTCA
>PLXF01000145.1 GCA_003151315.1 Parachlamydiales bacterium | reverse complement strand
AATAGAATTTTAAATCACTATAAAAAAGTTGCAACGTTGAGGTGACCCAATAATTGGCTTTTGAGGTGTGCGAAGTCTAAAGTCTATGCCCTTCCAAAGTAATCCAGAGAACGTCGCAGCGCCCTTTAATCTCTCCCGAGCGGCAGGCAGCGGGAAGGAGATAGGTCATTCCTGCTTGAATCTTTTCCCCTTTTCCCCCTACCGAAATTTCTCCCTCCCCTTCCATACAGAAGAAGATTTGGAATGTGTCAAAATGGTGGGGGATGTGCCAAGTATCATAAACCTCGACCCGTTGGACGACAAAGTGGGGTGCCGAAAGGGCCATCCAAAGGGTATGGTGGAGATCGCTCGAAATCTTATGGGGAACGGCCTTGGCTTGCGCGGCTTTCCAATCGATCGCAGCGAGAGCTTCTTTATGGTGTAAATCTCTTTTTTTACCCGTAGTGTGTTTTCGATCCCAGTCATAAATCCGATAGGTGGTGTCAGAGTTTTGTTGCACTTCCAAAAGAAGGCACCCTGCCCCCACCGCATGGACACACCCGCCCGGAACGTAGATAACGTCGTGGGGATGCACCTCGATCTGTTCGAGCATATCGGGGAAGTTAGGCGATCGGATCTCATCGGTGAATTTCTCTTCATAAATGCCCGGTTTAAGGCCAGCATAGACAACTGCACCTGGATCTGAGTGGAGCACATACCACAATTCACTTTTAGCCTCTCCTTGCAAGGAGGGCGCTGTCGTCTCATTCGGGTGCACTTGGATACTCAGATTTTCTCGGGCATCGATGAGCTTAATGAGGAGAGGAAACGAAGAAAAATCTCTCCCTTTTCCCATAAGCTCCTCTCCCATTTTTTTGTGGATCTCCTGTAGCGATTTCCCCTTCCAGAAGCCATTTAAAGCAACACTCATGCCATCTGTTCTATCGGAAATTTCCCACGATTCGGCCATCCGATCCAAATTATGGGTCCGCTCATACTTACGTCCTATCTTCTCCCCTCCCCAGATGTAATCCCGGTATACAGGCTCAAATCGGATCGGATATAATTCACTCATCTTGATAATCCTTCAGTCTTTGATTTTCAGACGTGTTTTTGAGTAAGTTTTGAAAACGATGCAACGTTTTTTCCAGTTGGATCCAAGCCTTCGATTCGATCCACGGCCACTCCTGCACCCCTTTTGACTCGAGAGCTTCGCACACATCGCTGACCGTGAGGGTGTCGCAAGAGCGGGCAGGCACATAAGCGACATGCTCATTTCCCCCCTTCACTTCAAGAATGATGTGGCATTCGATTAACTCCTGTAGAACGCAGCCGAGTGCATGATGGGGGATTTGGCGTCTACGTAAAAGGGCTAAATGAGACATAGGCCCCTTTCCCGACTCAAAGTGGCGCACAATGAGGAAAGTGATCCACAAGCACAAAAGGCGCTTTAAATTAAAACTCATCTCTTCGGCGGCCCTTTCAAATTCATGCTGTTCAAGGGTTTGGTGGGCATAGCTCACCTCGGCGCCTAAAAGGACGAGAAACCAGCTCAATTGGATCCAGATCAAAAAAAGGGGAAGAGCGGCAAAACTTCCATAAATGGCTCCATAACGGCTCGCCCCTACCTGAAAATAGATATACCCCCATTGAACTATGAGATAGAGGGTCCCTGTAATAGCGCCCCCCACAAAAGCCGATCGAAAACGGACCTTTACATTAGGGATAAACATAAAAATAAAGGTGAACAGACCCCAGAATAAAACATAGGGCATCAGGTGGACAAAAAAATGGAGAGAGGAGACGAAAATAGGGGCAAAGGGAAGGGAATAAACTAGGCTATCTAATTGACCTACAACAAATACAGTCGCGCTGCTCGACAAGAGGAAGAGAAAAGGAGCGATTAACATCAAAGAGAAATAATCGCTAAAGATCCTCCGCCAAGAGCGGGTCTTTTTGACACTCCAAATTTGATTTAAAGCCTCTTCCATACTGTGAATTAGGGAAGCGACCGACCAAAATAGGATCAAAAGACCCACTCCAGCTATCACGCCTCCACGCGTCTGATCCAAAAGCTGGTCGGCAAACTGAATAATCTGGGAAAAAGCCTCTTTTTGATCGCGGCCATACGAGAGGATCTCTTCGCGCAAAACCTCTCGATACCCAAACCCTCCAGCCACAGCTAAAGACATCGCGATCGCAGGAACAATAGAGATCAATGTGTAATAGGTTAAAGAGGAAGCGTAGAGGGTACAATGATCCTGAAAAAAATTGCGCAGCGAAAGATAAAAAAGGCGGAGCCACTTGAGTCGAAAGCGATCGAAACCCCGCTTTTGACTTAGCGGGAAATTCCATAAATCATAGTCGAGATATTTCAGCCACTTTTCGATCATATTGCTAAAGTATCAAAGAAAAGGCTTATTGGCTTTCAAAAAAATCACAGCGCGGATCTATACACACAAGTTATTTTCAAGAATTTAACGCAAAGACGCCAAGTCGCAAAGACACAAAGAAAATAGGAGAGCTTTAACGATTTATTCTAAATTTTTTGCGGCTCTGCGGCTTAGCGTCTTTGCGTTTCTGTAACCACTAAATTGTCGAAAGAGGCCCCTTTTTGATCGTCGATTTATGGCCATCTCAAAAGCCAATTCTTGAATCACGAGAGACATAAGACGGCCAGATCGGGATCTTGCTCAAGAAGCCATTTTTGGAGTCGATGAAGCGCTTTCCACCACTCCCTCGATCTCCCCGCTTCTTCCTCTAATCGGTCTCTTCGATAAAACCTTCCAGGATCTAAGTAGACAACCTTTCCATCGAGCTCCCGTTTAATGCCAGCCATCCCTTCAGTCCGCTGAATAGTTACTAAAAAAGCTCCATTTTCTTTTTATATTCCTCAAGAAGCTCGGGGGAATATTTTTCAAGAAATGCACCCAACTTTTCTGCCGATCTTTGAAATTCTTGAGTTTGATCGCCTACCCCTTGTCTATAACTGCCAAAATCGATCTCTACCGCTTGCCCGCCGATAAACCCCACATTACGACTCAGCGTAATGTCTGGATTGCAAATCCCTTGATGACTTCGAATCCAGGCAAGCTGCAGATAAGACTCAATCAAAGGGATAGCTACCCCTTTTTGCCGCGCCTCAAAAAAGGCGGGTCGAAATAACTCCGCTTTTTTTTGCAAAATAAAGGCATACCGATCAAGCGGCAAATGGTGGCCCCGCCTTATCCGATCTTGAACCATTACACAGGGCAGCAAATTATCTGTTTTAGACAAGTGCAGATAGAGCAGTCCCGTTTGTGCAGGGACCCGCTCAAACGCTAATTGACAAGCTAGCGCCGTTCTGTGCATCACTATTTTTTTTGATTGACGCCGAAAAAGTTTAATCACGACTTGCCGATCTAGACTTTCAAAAACGAAACATTGCGTCCCTTGGCCTAAATAAAAAAAGGGCTGTCTTAACTGCTTTGCCACCTCGTCGTTTAAGGGAGAAATGCCAAATCCCGCTTCTTGAGAGAGGTTTCCTACTAATTTGCCCGGTCTAAACCCTAGCGTCGCCTCTTTATATAAAAAGGGGATTGAGAAAATAGCAATACCGAAGAGGAGAGATCTAATCGCAAGAGGGAGAAAGCTTTTCACAATGTCTGCATAAATTGGGTTAGCTCTTCATCATATAAGGACAACTGTCCAGGAAGATTGCGCTCGATAAATGTACGCAACTGATTTGTGCAGCGTAAGAGCTCCATCCGCTGCGCATGGGGATGAAAAAATTCGCTCCTAAACATATAGCGGCCAAAATCAATTTCAATCGCTTCATCGCCTAAAAATCCGATGTTTTGCCCTACGCATACTTCGGAATTCCAAATCCCTTTGGCAGCTCTCCTTTGAAAGAGGGAAAAACAGGAACGCAAATAGGTAGATAATCTCCCGCTTTTTTCCGCTTCAAAAAAAACATCCTCAAGAGGACGCACCCGCTTTTGTATAGTGAACCAATACCGATTTAGATCTAAAGAAAAAGGGCGGCCTATCGAGTCGCGGATGGAGACAAAAGGCAATTCATTTACCGTTTGGTTCAGGTGTAGATGGACCAGAGCCGTTTCTCGACGCGCCTGTGTAAAAGCAATCGCGCAGCCACCTAGAACAAAGTCTATTTTTTCCCGTTCTTTTTTTGGATCGGAGATGTGATGCGAAAAAAGGTGCCGATTTTTCTGAAATATCTTCAATACATATAGCCCATCTTGGCTTTCGAATACAAAGCATTGCGCTCCTCTAGCCAAATAGGTGTAAGATTGAGATAAAATGAGGAAAAGAGCTTCTTTCTCCTGAGGCAAAATCGAGACAGCCCAATCGGGATTAAAGGGTAATTTAAGGTCGAGCCTTCTGACATTAAACCCATAGGTCCAGCTTTTGAGAGTTAAAGGAGCGCCGAAACAGATCGCCAATAAAGCGATCAATCTCAAAACCATTCAGCCTCGCGACCTCGAATTTCTTCCACTTTTTCATGGAATATTCTGCCCATCAGGGGATCTACTTTTGATAGCCATTCATAGACGGGGCCAATCGTATCTTGAAACGACTTTTCAAAGGCCAGTCGATCCATTTTCTCCCCTTTCTGGTTTTAGCTACCGATATCGATCTGATATCCTTTCCCCTCTTCATACCCAAAATTTCGCAAAAATGACGGATCTTTGTTGTAGATCTCTTTCTTGGATCGCCTAGCCAGCAATTCTAAAAATGAATCGAGAATCTCTTCGGCCCCCTTTCGATCTCCCTGCTCTAAGCGCTCGACGAAAATCGCCATCATGATCGGCTTTTTTTCCTGTAAGATAAAGGGGGTCTTATTAGGATCCAAAGAATAGGTATTTCCTATCCGATCGATTATTTTTAATGTCCCTGAAAGATCCTCTGTTGGGCACAGATGCAGGTAGACCAATCCGGTATCTCCTTTCAGTTCATTAAAGGCGATGGCAAAACTGTTATGAATAAACTGAAATCGGAAACGCAAATCGGTACGAATTTTTTCTTTATATTCGGAAAAGAAAGGGAAAGGAAACGAGCGGAGAAAAAAGGAAAGTTCATACCGGTCATAACGGGGAAGTTTTAACACATAACGGCCATCGGTGCTGCCAAACGCATAGCATTGATGCCCCCTTCCTAAATAGGAGTACGTTTGTTGCAGAGCAGGAACGACCCGTTCATCCGCATCGGGTAACGCGATGGCTTCTAAACCATTTTCTTGGGGGTTAAACGCCGATTTTTGAACCGCCAAAGGGATAACCCGATTGATGTTAAAGCCATCTTTAACAGCGTGCCAACCTTTGCCAGCCAAAACGCAAAAAACGATCAAAAGAAACAGATAACCAATACGAGTCATATATTTTCTCACAGAAGGAAATTTATGCTACCTCTTCCATTTGCTTCAAGAGGAAAATCGGAATAACTGGAACGAAAAAAAATATTAAGCTACAGTAACGAATTATATAAAAAAAATTTGGAGAGCTTATGTTTGACTACCCAGGACAACCGCACTACCGAGCCGCTCATCTCGAGCAGTTAGCGCTCAGTTCCCCCTTTCAAGCAACATTAGCCTCAATTATTAAATTCCCTCCTCCCGATGTAAATAAAGGGCCCCTCTCCTATTCTCAGCTCTCCTGTAGCGAACAAGACAAAGCCTTTATCTACGAACTGATCACTGTTATGGCCGAAAATGGGAAAGTGAGTCTTCTGTTTAAACAAAGTCATCTCAAACAGCTAGGCGCGCAAATCAATCACGTCCATCCCCTTAAATTTCTCTCTACGGTCTTCACGAATTCCCACCTCACAACGAGTATGACGGAAATTTTTGACGACTATTTCAAACGGACCGGTTTTATGGAAGGATTGGGAACTACGTTGACTAGAGAGGCGGAAAAAGGAAAATTAGAGCTCTATATAAATGATTTTGCGGCAGAGATCTCCGTTCCCCTAGAAGTTATTCAAAAACACTTCCATAGCCGAGACTGGGAAGGGCTTGTCCGCTCCCTAATGAACACCAATAGCTAGTACACAGTTATACCACAATCGGTCAAGAACTTGGAATTTGAGCTGCGTGAAAGTGCTCGGTGTTATAGAAGCCTATAGTTTAACACCGAGAACACCGAGAGAAAAATTTGCCCTTACTGGCTCAATAGAGGGTTTGCCTCGCAAGGGGAAATCTCCTCAAAAACATTTCTATTCTCCATAGGAAAACAGTTTTCTACCACTTTCTCATAGGCGCCTAAAATCACCCGTTTGGCATGGGGGGCGAAAGTCTCTGGAGTGACAATTTTCGCTCCGTATAACTTTTCCATATATTCTGCATTGGCCGATTCCCAACCAGCAATTCCATTTAAGAGATCTTCTTGAGANNCCCCGTTTTTTGGCTTCGGAATGGATCCAAATCTCCCGCGGAGAGACGCACATGAGTTCCATCAACGTTTGCCCTCCCGAACGTGTACAGGTGATGTCGCTGCGATGGAAAATGGGGGCCACGACATCGTCTTGTTGAAAAGAGAGGGGGATAACCGTGAATAAAGAGGGGTAATTTTTATATTGGCCTACTAAGCGGGAAACTGCTTGTAAAAGGGACCGTTGATTGGGCTTATGATTCGCGCAAAAAATAAATAAATGGACAGCTTNNCTCAGTCTCTTTCCCAATTTGTAAAAATTTCCGCACGTAGTTTAATGAGCCCTCAAAGGCGGGCTGCGATCCCAAAAGAATTGTAAAAATTAAATCTTTGGGGCCTATTGTAAACTCGACCTTTTGATCTAACCATCGCGTAGATAAACAGCCTCTATCCAAGCACTGTTTAATTAATTGCCCTTCTTCGGAATTTTTAACAGCCGCTTGAATGGTGATCGACGATTCTAAACGCGGCTTTTTGTGGAGGTTACAAAACGATTGTCGAACAAAAAAGGGTTCGTATTGCACTTGCGATTCGGAAATTTTACAATTTTTATTCCAAAATTGCTGAGCCGTTTCCCCTTTGTCTAAAAAAGGGACAATCGTAGTTATTCTGAGATACTCTCTATCTTTAACTGAAAGGTTTCTAATAGGGCGAAAAAAGTGGGTAGCTTTTTTTGTAGGCAAATCGACCAGGACCTTTTCTAATAGGATCTTTTTTTTTCGTTTCCATTGAAAGAAACGAAGAGCCTTTACAATCGCTCCTGTACATAAGGGTTGGGTATCGATGACATGATCGATATCTTTTGTAAAAAGGGTGTAAATGGTCCAAAAAAAGACCGAAGGAGCGAAAACGAAATCGCTAATAAACATAGAAAAGCCCAAGAGCTTGAGAGCCGATACATTCCCGCTTCGTTGAGAGCCATTCCATACTTTAATCGAAAAAGCGCCGAGCCATTTCCATACCCAATCTTTCAGAACATCTTTGCAGACAATGACTGCGTCTGGATTTTTAAGTTGGATCTCCTGCTGTTTGGCAAAGGCTGCCTGAATTAGGCCGCCGCCTCCTGAAGAGGTAATAATAAGTATGTTTTTTGCTTTCTGATAGACCGGATTGAATGAAGTCATGTTCCTCTCAAAATTCCCAACTTTCAAATAGACACTAAATACCGCTTATGGACCAAATCGATATTTATACCGCTCGTGATTCAAGAANNGACGACCGCGAAGCTTCGCAACCCGCCCTGTATTAACAATACAGGGCGGGTTGCGATCGTCGATTCTAGGGTACTTTGACGCTGCTGAAATTTCAAGTTCTTGGCCGATTGTAGTATATATTGCATTTTAATACTGCCCCCTTTTCGATCGTCGATTTCTGACCATTTTCGCGCGCCTCAAAAGCCAATTCTTGAATCACGAACGGTACAGCGCCGCTTGTGGTAAACGATATGGTCCCCAAAGAATGGGAAATAGACTGTAGTAGGGGCTTATGTCAAGTAGAAGCCGATCCAGATGTTATACCAAATCGGCAAAAAAAGGTATTTAAGCGCCGATGACGCCACCCATCACTAACAACGAGAGTAACTTAGATCCTGTTTCGATTAAAAAAAGACGGACGGGTTTTTTGCACCAGATAACGGGGCTAATCTGCGTTGTCGCGATAAACCCTAGCCAAATGCAGAAACCGACGTACATTCCATCAGACACAGTTGTAACGCCCAAATACCCTTCAAAAAAGGCCAAAAAGTAAGCGACCACTAAGGCGACCACAAATCCCCATACAAACGAGAGATTTCTGTTCTTCATGTTTGATTCTTTAAGTCCGTTCAACTTAACCCATAAAGGGCCAAATAACTTGCTAGAGTACCAGACCATATTCACGACCATATAGAGCACTGCGGCGATCGCAATAGCTAAATAATCCATATGAATTTCTTCCATATATATGTTCTCCTATCAGGTTGTGGTATAAATCAAATAATTCATTTTACAAATATTTTCCGTCAAGGAGCGAATCTTACACAACATTTTTTAATTTTGATGGTTTTGCAAAAATTAAAACCAAAAATGTTGAATTAACCGAAACTTACTCTTGAAAAGTAATTAATGAAAAATTATAATAAATTTTAATTAAAAGGACCGTAATGACAACTATAACCTCTACCTCTCCCCGAGCTGCAACCTGGGGCCCTTTCCAATACGAGGACATGGAATCTCTGAGCCGATTAATCTCCACGCTCACCATAGGTCCCATCCATAGCCTTGCCTGCTTTTTCTTTCCTTCCTTTGGAGCGGGGCTTTCCAATTATCAACATTTAAGAGAATCCGACACTACGCAAAATAGCCCCCTTCCTCTTCTACATAAAGAGAATTTATTTAGAGAAATTCGTGAATTAAAAAGTTACGCAGGATTAGATAGAGAGATTTCCGTCTATTTTGGGTCGATTAATCACCCCCATAGCTATGGGGGACAGTTTTCTTTTACCGATTCTCTGGTCGCTATTCCCACCGACTGGGTAATTAGACCGAACGGCAAAATTTTCGGCTCTAAAGAATCGGCAACCCATGATTTTTCAAACGAAAACGACAAGGATTTGTATTCCGACGATGAAACCCGCTTCTTTATCGCCCGGGAAATAGGTTATATCAAACGCAATGACGCTCTCTTCCCCCTTTTGACCCGCATTATCCTTTTATGCGCGAGCCTTTTTTTCTATTTCGCGCCCTACTCCTGGTTGATCTGCCTCGGGATTGCTGCTTGCGCGATTGGGTTAAATATCCTTTCAGAAAGGATTAACCAAAAAGAAATGGACTTCGCCGCGATAAATATTTTAGCTCAGAAGCTAGGTGATACAGAAAAAGCCAAACAAGTGGCTATCAGAGCTCTGTCGAAAATACAAAAGAAAAATATCGAAAGACGAACCTACAATAAAATCACTCGACTCTACGTTCGAGAGAACGGCGACAATATGCTCAATTTTCTTTGTCCGACCCTTTCTTCCCGAATTCAAAGCATCCGAGATTGGAAATCAAAATCGGTCATTTCAAATAGTGCTAAAACAAACAAGGCGGCAAATGAACAATCTATTCATTTGCCGCCTTGTGGTTATCTTCTTCAAGGATCTGGCGTAGCCCAGATGCCCATACTGTGTGTTTAATCTTTCACATAAGCTTTTTGAATGTGGATAGGCTGCATAGGACGATCTCGGGGATCGGTAGGTGTCGCCTCGATTTTTTTAACGATATCGTAACCTGAAGTCACCTCTCCAAAAATCGTATGTTTCATATTCAGCCAAGGTGTCGCAGCCGCAGTAATAAAGAACTGACTTCCATTGGTATTAGGACCTCGGTTAGCCATCGCTAAAAGTCCTGGCTTATCGAATTTTAGCGAAGCGACCACTTCGTCCTCAAACGCTTTGCCCCAAATCGACTCTCCACCCGTTCCTGTGCCTAATGGGTCTCCCCCTTGGATCATAAAGCTTTTAATCACCCGGTGAAAGACGGTCCCATCATAATATTTCTTTTCCACAAGGCCCATGAAATTCTCACAAGCTTTAGGAGCTACGTCAGGCTTTAGGGTAATCTCAAAATTACCAACATTGGTTTCAAAAATAACAACTGGATTCTTTTTCATAAAATAGTTCTCCTGCGCTTGGAGGACCTGGAAAAGAGGGAGTGATAGGGCCAAAAATAGGACCAACGACCTTATAAATCTTAACATAGGAGCCTCTGGTTGGGGGTTTTTGAAGAAAACGATAGCAAAAAAATCATTTTGGACGGAATAGAAACTTGCGATCCTGTTCAAAATCACCTATGAATAGTCCTATGGACCTGATCTTACTTATCGTTATCCTCGGGCTACTCTTCGATTTTACCAACGGGTTTCACGACGCGGCCAATGTCGTATCGACAGTCATTGCCACGAGGGTTTTAGCCCCGATAACAGCTATTGTAATGGCTGGGATTCTGAACTTTATTGGAGCGACCCAAATCAGCGGAGTGGCGCAAACAATCGCAACGGGATTGGTCGAAACTCAACATGCCACCCAAATGGTCGTTCTGGGCGCTCTAATCGGCGCCATTGCATGGAATATTCTCACCTGGCACTACGGAATTCCCAGCAGCTCCTCCTATGCCTTAATTGGAGGGCTTTTAGGAGCTGCTTGGCTTCATGGGGGGCTCGAGATCATTCTATGGAAAGGGGTAATCGGCAAGATCTTAATCCCCATGATCCTTTCCCCCCTCATTGGATTTTCGATCGCCTACATCCTGATGAAATGCCTTTACCTCTATAAGCCTAAAAACGAAAAAATTTTCCGTAGACTGCAAATTATCTCGGCGATGTTTGTTGCCCTATCTCACGGTCTAAATGACGCCCAAAAAAGCATGGGAATCATTACGTTAGGGTTAGTCGCCTCTGGCTACCTCTCCACCCCGACGATTCCCCTGTGGGTCATTTTCGCCTGCGCTTTAATGATGGGGCTATAGACAGGCTCGGGAGGATTTAGAATTATTCGGACCCTCGGTTTTTCGATAACCAAGATCAATCCTATGCAGGGATTTGCCACAGAGGCCAGCGCCTCCGTAGTCATTCTTGCAGCGAGCTATTTAGGGATGCCCATCAGCTCTACCCATATGATCACGGGGGCCGTTACAGGCGTAGGATCGGCAAAATCATTACAAGCGGTCTCTTGGCACGTTCCACAAAAACTAGTAGCAGCCTGGATTCTTACGTTGCCCGGCGCCGGTATTGTCGGAGCTCTCGCCTATTTAATCGGATCGTATATACTGTGTCCAGTTGAAAGT
>PLXF01000131.1 GCA_003151315.1 Parachlamydiales bacterium | reverse complement strand
CGGTCATCTCCACCATAAAGGTCGATTGCCCGCGGGCCAAATCGTCGCTGGCGCCAATGCGGGAAAACACTTTGTCGACAAGTCCGATATGGGCCGATGTAGCGGGGACGAAGGAGCCCATTTGGGCTAAAATTACAATGAGCGCCACTTGCCGGATAAAGGTCGATTTTCCCGCCATATTGGGCCCTGTGATCAAGATGAGCTGTTGCTCTAGAGAGAGCAAGGTATCGTTGGGGATAAACTGCGATAGGCCAATCGATCGTTCGATAATGGGGTGGCGACCCTGTATAATTTCCAATCGATCGGAGTTGTCCACCAGGGGACGCACATATCCGTTTTCCTTGGCGACGATAGAGAGAGAAAGGAGAGCGTCGATCCGAGCGATCTCTCGGGCTAGTGCATAGACGAGTTCTGCACTTAGCGCCGCCTCTTTGCGCAACTCTTCAAAAAGCTGGGTTTCGATCGCTTTCGCCCGCTCTTCCGCTGTGAGCGCTTTTTGCTCGAAAATTTTCAGCTCTTCCGTGGTGAAGCGCTCCCCATTGACGAGAGTTTGCCGTCTTTGGAAATAGGCAGGGATTTTTTCACTATTAGCGTGGGTCGTCTCGATGTAGTAGCCGAACGCTTTTGTAAATCCCACTTTTAAGGTTTTAATTCCTGTCTCCTCTCGTAGAGTGACCTGATAGCGGGCGATCCAAGAGGTCGATTCCCGTCCGAGTTGTCTCAATTCATCGAGATCTCTCGAGTAGCCGTCGCGGAGAATATCCCCTTCCCCAATGCGAAAAGGGGGATTATCAGAAAGGGCTTGGGTGATCCTCTCCGATAAAAAGGTGGGATCGGACAAAGAGCACAAGATCGATCCGATGGGAAATTGGGCCATCAAGTGGCGCAGCCGGGGAACTCGTTGCATCGAAAGACCGAGAGCTAACAGATCTTTGGGGGTAGCATAACGGGCTGAGATTTTCATCATCAGCCGCTCCAAATCCCGTACGCCATTTAACGTTTCGCGGATTTGGGCAGTTTCAGCGAGGCGTGCTAGAAAAGTCCTAATCGCCTCTTGCCTTTCGTGGATTTCTGGCAAAGAAAGAAGGGGATGTTTAATCCAATGGCGTAAAGCCCGTCCCCCCATAGAGGTAGCGGTCCGGTCGAGAAGATCCCACAAGGTGTTTTTAGAGCTCCAATCATTCATCGATTCGGTTAGCTCCAAATTGCGCAGAGCGGAGCGGTCGATCGCCATGTAGCGGGAGAGGGGCTCCGTCCGGATTGAGGTGATCGGTTCTAAGGGGACGCTCAACTGGTTTTTCAAATGGGACAATAGAGCTCCGGCCGCACAAATCGAGGCGACTTGCCCTTTTAATCCAAAGCCGTCGAGCGAATGGATCTTAAAGTGAGCTAACAGGGCCTCTTGGGTAAGACGCAAATCAAAAGTGCTATCCCCTTTTTCATTCGTTAAAAAGGGGAAACTTTGGGAAAGCTCTTTAAAAAAGGGGGGATGATCGGTGTTGAATTTTTTAGAGACGAGAAATTCGCCGGGGCGTACTCGGTAGATCTCGTCGATCAATTCCTGGAGCTGATCGAATTCAAAGACGCTAAAATCGGCTGTTGTTAAATCGAGGAGAGCCAAGCCAAAAAGGGAGCCGATTTGGGCGACGGCGGCGAAGTAATTGGGGCTTTTGTCGGACAAAAGTTGCGAGCTGATGAGAGTACCTGGCGTGACGATCCGGACGATTTTCCTTTGGACGAGTCCCTTAACCGATTTAGGATCTTCCATCTGTTCGGCGATCGCGACCTTAAATCCTTTGCCGATCAATTTATCGATATACATATCGACGGTGTGGTAGGGGACTCCGCACATGGGGGTCCCTTGTCTCGAGGTGAGGGTGAGATTAATCGCTTGGGCCATTTTTTCCGCATCTTCGTAAAAGGCCTCGTAAAAATCGCCTAAGCGGAAGAAAAGGAGAGCGTCGAGGCTCTCTGCTTTACAGGCTTGCCATTGAGCCATCATCGGGGTTATAGTCATATTCATGCTTCGAAATTGGTTTAAGAAAAAAGACCTTCCCACCGTTACCTTTGCAACGACCTGTTGGGAAAGGGATTGGCGTATAATTTTACACGATCCCCAATATTTGCGCGTCCACCAAATTGGGCGCCACTGTTTTTCGTTCGCGGAGACCCTTTTAGTGATCAATAACGTCAAAGACCTCTCTCTGGTGCTAAAAGCGGCTCAGGAAAAGGTGGAGGAAAAAATTTTAACCCGCTATGTCGTAGCTGACGAGCTGGCCCCCCAGTTTCTGCCCCACTTCGCTCTTGAAAAAGATCCGTTCCTTCCGGGACCCGACGCTAAGCTCTACCCCAATGTCAATCGGGACTGGATCTACTACAATGCGACAGGGCCCCTCGCCGCAATTTTCGCCGCTCAGTCCGATTATCTTCTCTATATGACGGGGGATGTGTGGCTCGATGAGCCGGTCGAATGGATCGAAAAAGCCTTGATCCGGATGGAGAAAAATCCCCAATACAAAGTGGCTAATCTCTCGTGGAATCGTAAATTTACCGAAGCGAAACGGGAATCGTACCGAAAAGAACGGGATTTTTTTATTTCGAATAGCGGCTTTTCCGATCAGATGTTTCTCGTCCGCAAATCTGATTTTTGTCAGCCCATATATGGAGAGATTCGCCCCGATGCTCACCACTTCCCACGCGGAGATGTATTTGAAAAACGTGTTTTCAGCTACATGAAAAATCGCGGGTGGGAGAGAATCACGTTTAGACACGGCTCCTACACCCACATATAACGACTATGCCCAGTTTTACTAGAGAAAGTCTTGAACTCTTGCGCTCCCGGATCGACCTCGTTGAGGTGTTGAATCCCCATGTGAAGCTGCAGCGCGCAGGGGCCGCTTATAAGGCGCTATGCCCTTTCCACGAAGAAAAAAGCCCCTCCTTTGTGATCCAAAGGGGCGATAGCCACTACCACTGCTTTGGGTGTGGCGCTCATGGAGATGCGATCCAATTTCTTATGACCCATCTCCGGATGAGCTTTCTCGAGTCGGTGGAGATGCTCGCCGAGAAATTTCATGTGCAGCTAGAAGAGACCCAAGGGGACCGTACGCCGAAAGGCCCCCCCAAAGCCGCATTGAAAGAGGCTCTAGAAAAGGCGTGCCAGTTTTACCAATTTTCGCTATTACATACGCTAGAGGGGCACATTGCCCTCGATTATCTCTACAATCGGGGAATAGACCTCGATTTTATCCGTATTTTCCAGCTTGGGTTAGCCCCCAAGGCCCCTGTATTCTTAAAAGCGATGCGGGAGCTAAACATGCATGAGGCCCTCTTGGAAGAGACGGGGCTCCTCTCCCACAATAAACGGGAATTTTTTTCCGATCGGATCACCATTCCCATCCGCGATGCAGCGGGATCTGTGATCGGTTTTTCGGCGCGTAAATTTAAAAACGACACCTTTGGGGGCAAATACATCAACACCCCCGAGACGCCCCTATTTAAAAAATCGAAGGTCCTTTTTGGCTTAAGTTATAGTCGCAAACGGATCGCCAAAGAACGCAGAGCCTTAATTGTCGAGGGGCAAATCGATGCCCTCAGGCTTATCTATACCGGATTTAACTGGACCGTAGCAGGACAGGGGACAGCTTTTGGAGAGGATCACGCCAAAGAGTTAATCCATCTCGGAGTCAATCAGGTCTATCTGGCCCTAGATGGCGATACAGCGGGGCAAGAGGCAACGGTTAAAATTGGGCATATTTTCCAAAAAGAGGGGATTGAGGTGCTCGTGGTGCAGCTCCCCGAAAAATGGGATCCCGACCTAGTACTCCAAGACAAGGGGCCCGACGAATGGCAAAAAAGGCTCGAAGCGAGCATCGATTACCTGACGTTTCTCGTCAATCACCTCTCCCGCTCGATCAACGTCCAATCCCCAGCCGGTAAAAATGAGCTTGTCCAAATGATCGCGAAACGGATTCGGGATTGGGACCATCCGTTGATGGTTCATGAGAGTTTGCGCAAGCTAGCGCGCCTTACCCAAACTCCGGAAACCATTCTCCATGTGCAAGAGGCGCAGACGCCGCAGATCTTCATTAAAAAGCAAGCCAGCGTCACCTTCACCGAAATCGATCCTGACCGAATTTTGGAGGCCGATCTGCTCCGTTGGCTGATTTTGATGGGCGCGAGTATGCCTCAGCTCATCGAGATTGCCGACCAAAATCTAAAGCCGAGCCATTTTCGCCACCCGGCAGGCCGAGGACTCTACGAAAAATATCTCGCCGCGGCCAAAGAGGAGAAACCGCGAGATCTCCTCTCGCTTGCGATCGACCTCGACCACCCCGAGCAGCAGATTTTTATGGCGGAAGTACTCCAAAAAAAGGTAAACCGAGAAAAAGCCCTCGAATGCTTCATCGACACCGTCCAGAAGATTTTGGAGCGGCATTGGATGCATCAGCGGGAGATGATCAAAATCAAGATTTATAGTGGGAAGTGCTCTGAAGCCGAGGTGCTCGATCTGGCTCGCCAGTTCGATCTGATCAAAAAAGAGCGGCCCCAAGTAATTGTGCAAAAAAATGAAACAAGAACCTGAGCATCTCCTTTTTTTCGATGACGACTGCCCCTTATGCGTCCGGGCGGTGCGCTACATCATGACTCTCGATATCGACCATAAGTTTCTCTTCGCTCCGCTAAAAGGGGAGACCGCAGAAGAGATCTTAGGCGGCCCTCAAACATCCTTAAAAAAAGCCAATAGCCTAGTCGTCGTAGAAAACTGGCGCTCAACCGATCGTGATTTCTGGATCCGTTCACAGGCTATTTTCCGCATCTATTGGCTCATCGGCGGGCAATGGAAGATTTTGGGTTGGCTCTGTTTTGTCCCCCCGTTTATCGGCGATTTTTTCTATCGGTGGCTCTCCGAACACCGTCACCAGTTCAAAATGACCCCCGATCGGGAGATCGGCCCCGAAGATCGATTTCTTCCTTAAAAATTTCTTATATATTAACTAATTCGGTTTTTTGTTAAAATAGTTACTCATTTAATTAGGTGACTTGTGAAAATCCATAGTTTCGACAGAAAGATTAACAATATAGAAAATATTTTAACAAAACCCACTTGGTGTCCAGGATTAGGGACGCTAGCCGGTATTGCAAAGGTGGCATTGGGCGCTTTGCAATTTTCAGCCGCCCTGTTTCGGGGGCTCTTAGAGGTCATACCAGCGGCGTTTAAAAGAGATTGGACCTATTTTAGCAGTTGCATGACACACGTGAAACACGGGCTTGGCAATATAATGGTCGGAACACTCGAATCGATCCCTGTAGTTCAGACCCTTATGTGGTTTGCAAGAAAATTAAAAGCGAGCAGTGGCTCAGATATTGAATATCGAGTCTTTACAGGTCACGAAAAGAAGTGGATGGCTTACGATTCGTTAAGGAAAGAAGATTTACAAATTGTCGATATAGAGAAAGAGCCAGCAAAAAAATATAATGAGATATTGCATAATAAAATTAATGCCTCAGGCGGTCGAGATAAATTGAGTTACGTGGAATTAACAAAATTGGCTCAAGAGGTAATTAGTGATAAAGGAAAACATAAAAATCGGAAAATAGCAGTATTAGATAGGAAGCATTTGCGGCAATGTTTAGAGGCAAATATGGATCCTATAGGATTCCTCGGAGGATCGCCTCCTAAAAGAAGGCATAGTTTTTCACACATTAACCCGCAGCCTGCCCCCATCCCGCCAAGAAGAGGGAGTTTTTCAAATAGTTAAATACCGAGAGCCCCGAGATGGGAAAGTAGGTCTCTTTACTATTTTTTTCTCGGTGTGCTCGATGTTTTCGTTTGGGGAAGCATACCAAAAATCCGAAGAATATGATTTACTTCCGGGCTGGCGGGCAGGTCGAAAATAGCTCTTGTCACGCCTGAGTTTGCGGATACTTTACAAGAATGGGCCTGCCCCCATTGGATAATGCAAAGCGCACAATGGAGGTGATTTGCGGCTACAGCGGCGCTAAAGGCAGCAGAGAGCGCACGGTTTATTTCCTGTTTAACTGGGTCTGCATCTGTAAGTCCATGCGATATTAAGGAATGCCTCGAGGCAACCGTGACTGTATGTTCTGTACACGTGAGTAAAAAATCCCTTCCCATAATAGTTCCTTCGAGTCGAAGTAGGAAAAGGCTCAAAAGAGTTTTGACCATATTTAATTTGCCAGCTTTTGCAACAATTGCTAAAGGGTAATCCTTGATAGTTAAACAGGGAATAGAAGCAGCATTTTGAGAATCAAAATAGATTAAAATTCCTGCTAGTTGCTTGTCGAGCATAAGATCTACGGTTTCAAAATCATTTGTAAGTAGAGCCATATTAAAAAATCCTTGGAGGTGTTCTACGACAACCGGAGGAAATTTATTAAATTCTTCCTGAGAAATAGTCTTAAGAAAAGAGTAGAGGCAATTGTAGCAGCTCGCTTTATATTGCTTTTGCAGTGATTCTAGAACCTGTGGAGGGAATTGGTCGATTTGGTTTCGAGAAATACCTCTAAAAAAGACGAGAATATTAGTTGGTTTTGTGTTTGAAAGTTGGTTTTGGAAATAAGTTAAAATAGCCGGAGAAAGTAAATCGATATCACCTTCTGAAAAACTCTTAAAAAAAGTGGTAAGAGGGGATTGAAGCGTCATGAAAAGGGCAGATTCAAAACTCGAAGAGAAGAGAAGAGGCATATTTATTTCTTTGAGTAAAAGCATGACTTCTAAATCGCGTCGAAAGAGCGCTGTTGTAAAGAGGTGCTGCAAGTGTGTGCAACCTAGTTTTAGTTCAGCATGGTTGATGTAATTGAGGTCGTCAGTCCAAGGGGAAGTGCTAGAATCGAAAACAGGATATTTTTTCAGCTCGTGACAGAAAAAATCTCGTTGGTTGTGGTGATAAGCGCGAATTAAATAGCGGGTTTGCTCTGCAAAGGTCAAACCTCCACGCATTGTGTTATATAAAACTGAGCTGCCCTGTTCAGCGATAGCATTTAACAAAGCTGTGTTTTCTGTGTTCGTTGTTATTCCACTTTTATAGATAGACTTAAAAAATGAGAGGAATTGTTTAGTTAGTTGCCAATTTTGAGTTTGAACGTGGTAATTAAAATGTCTTTGATACCGTTCGAGGCCAGCTATTCCGTTAAAGACTTCATACGCCCTTAGGTTAATCCGATCTGTCATAGCCGCCTTATAATTGGGAAGTTCGGCCCAAACGTGCAGATCCGGTTCTGACATATAGTCAAAGACGATGTTTTGGAGGACGGTAGGTAAACAATTGGGGATTAGATTTGACATATGAAGGCTCTATTAGTGAATTTCAGGAGTGGAGATCGTAAGGGAATAGAGGTATTTTTTCTACGCGCTTCGTTCAGGGGAGTAAAATATCTGCAATGACTGGTAGATGGTCTGAGGGAAAGCAGCCGTCGACCAAACTAGGTTCGATGGCGTTTACAATGACAGAAACCGTTGGGGAAACGTAGATGTGATCGAGAATGACCTCAGGACTTTCTGTGTTTTGAAAAGGCTTATGATTGCGATATAAAAAATCCCTTTAAAAATTTTCGATGTTTAGACTGATTTTACGACGCTTAGGCGCGAAGTTAGTCCAAACTCTAGTATCTGAATAGTTACAAAACGATCTGACAGCTTGGGGAGATCTGATTGTAAAAATTTATTTTTATTTGCATTCTAATCTTAGTAATTTTATATTTGTAGACCATCAATATAGGGGTATTAAATATATGAGTATTTATAATTATTGCAGTCAGCTTGCTAAATGTTCCTTAGATTTAGCTAAAAGTGTTTATACGGGCCGCTCAGCGGAAGAATGTGCCATTTGCTATAGCGATAATCTGTATGAAAGAGGGGGATTTGCCCATCATCCAGGAGCTAGTCTTGGTCATATGAGCTATCATAGAGATTGTTTAGCTCGATGGTTTGAAAGTATGCGAGCAAACTCACATGCCCCTTTAGAGGAAGATACTTGTCCGGCTAGATGTCATGGCAATTACTGGGAAGATAGCTTAATTACAGACGCCACGAATTGGCCAGGACTTCTCCAGAGAATTAAGCGGGTTTTTGACGATAACGTTCCAGCGATCCTTCAGTTTTTTGAAGACGTCGATCGATTGATTCCTGCAGATTTTCAAGGACCACTATAACAGGCCTGGAGTTTTCCATGCCTATTATAGTGATTTAAAATTCTATTGATAGAATATGCAAGAAGGCTGCGCAAATTTTTTGCCTGGAACGAGCGACCATTGTACGATTACAAGGCGCGAGTGAAGGCGAAAAATTTGCTGCAAAGCCGCCGCAGCAGATTCTATCAATAGAATTTTAAATCACTATATCAAGATCCAACACCTTAGACACAAGATCTTGGGTGCTGCTATTGAATTTCAATGTGTATTGCAAGCAAAAGACCGAACTATTTGATCGACAATGATTTCTCTCTTCCTTCGGGCAAGGCCCCGATTTTTCCCTCGGCGATCTCAGCGTCTCGGCAATTATCTCGGCGCTGATGAAAAAACACGCCGCTGAAAGCAAGAGAAATTTTTAAACAAGTGTGGAAATTATGAAAATGGCAAAAAAGGGTTACGCAAGAGATCTATTTTTAATCACAGAGAAAAACCGATCCCGCTCCTCTTTCTCTGTGAGCTCTCTCTTCTCTGTGGTTAAAAATTTAAAGTTATTTAGACTCGGCGATATTTCGCGTCTCAACACAGATTGTAGGATTGGAAAAGCCGTTACTTTGCTCTTCCACTAATCGGCATATATCTAGCAGAATTTTTTGCTTTAGAACCATGAATTCATCATATCGGGTAGTCACTGTGTAAGCGTTGACCTCCAATTCAATTCCAGCGGCGGCTAATGTCCTGGCGTAAACATTAATAGGCAAGCGGTGATCAATTTCCGCATGAGAATCAAATAAATGGCGAACGGCTTCAACAATTTGCTGACACTTCTCAAAATCAGAGAATTTAAGACCTATCGTTTCCTCAATTCGCCGATGGGTCATTCGGGATTGATTGATCACTAATTCGCTAGAAAACACGCTATTGGGAACATAAATCGGCTTTTTCTGCATATCGCGAAGAACCGTTAGATACCAACCAACTGTTTCGACATGCCCCATAATCTTTTTTTCTGGCAATTCAATCAAATCGTTAAGAGAAAAAGGGCGCGTCAGGTTGAGCATTAATCCGCCAAAAAAATTAGCAAACACATCTTTACTCGCAAATCCAATCGCGGCAGCTCCAATCCCACCAAACGTGATCAGAGGGACAACGTTTACGCCCAGCGCTTGCATAAAGAGAATCAACGTTAAAAAAATCACGGCGATCGTAAATAATTTATTCACGAGCTCCATAGAGGCAGGATCTAACGCAATTTTCCCTTTGGCCCGCTTTTCGAGAACAGATTGGTAAAAAGCTGTTTTCCATCGTAAACAAAGCCAGCCGATACAAATGATAATTCCCGCATCGCGCAGAATAGGAATAAAGGCAAAACTGCCCTCCAGCTTGAATATTTTAATGGGCAACTGGAGCAAGAAAAAAATAAATACGATCCACAAAATCGCTTGAATCGGACGAAGAATGACGGCATCGAGAAAAATCCAGCGCCTTTTCTCCTCAGAATCTGATTTTGCCTTAGCCCTCTTCAGGAATCGTTTAAAAACAAAATTAGAAACCAAAACCAAAACAGAAACGATCGCTATTTCAATCAAGTAGGGATGGGCCGATAAGATCTGATTCCATTCAAAGCTTTGCATCAAAGGAGCGATATCCGTTATGATTCTCTATAACAATACCTAAAACAGGGCCTTTTTTCCATGGAAATTGCACGAGAATCGATCTTTGTCTCTTCATTGCGGAGCTTTACCCGCTGTTTTTTCGCCATCTTCGGGATTTTTTTAGCCCTTCTGGCGATCTCAATTCTCTATTCGATCATCTCTCCTCCGAAAGGATTTGAAGAAAAAACAGAGTTGAACATCCTACCAGATCTCAACGGCCACCGAGAGTACCTCCTCTCCTCTTCCCCCGCCCTTTTACGAATCAATATCCATGGAATTATCGGCGAGCTCGGGATGAATGCGGAGACGATCGAAAATATACTCCTCAATTCCCACACAGCCCCATTAAGCGGCAATCGGGTAAAAGGGATACTCCTCCATATCAATACACCAGGAGGAACCATTACCGATGCAGATAATATCTACCGCATGCTCAAGTCCTATAAAGAAACCTACAAAACCCCTATTTATGCTTATGTAGATGGGATGTGCGCTTCGGGAGGGATGTATATTGCCTCTTGCGCCGACCACATTTTTGCCAGCCCTCCTAGCGTAATTGGCTCAATCGGTGTAGTCATCGGCCCTTTTTTCAATGTCTCTAAAGCGATGCAATCGCTCGGAATCGAATCGGAAACGCTCACACAAGGGATCGATAAAGACATGCTAAATCCGTTCCGCACATGGAGAGAAAATGAGGACGCCTCTTTGCGCGCAATCCTCGCTTTCCTGTATGGACAATTTGTCGATATCGTTACGACCAATCGTCCCCAAGTCGATCGAGTAAAACTGATTCAAGAATATGGCGCGCAAGTTTTCGATGGCCCCAAAGCGGCTCAAATCGGCTACATCGACACCCCCAATGCCACCTACTCACAAGCGCTCGCCGCATTGATCGAAGAGGCTAAAATCGACCCAACAAAACCGTATCAAGTTGTGGAATTGAAACCCCGTCACGATTGGACGGCCCTCTTATCGGCTCAATCTCCACTCTTCAACGGAAAAGTCGAACATACACACAATCTGGCCGGTCAAAAGCTCCGAACGACCTGCGATCAATTTTCCTACATCTACGAACCGGCTCTCAACTAAAAATGGACACAATCTACATCCTCGATGCGGTCAATTTTCTCTTCCGCTCCTATTATGCGATCGGACCTATGACCAATGGTAAAGGGCAATCGACAAGCGCATTGTATGGGTTCATCCGCTCCGTGCAGAAAATCATTAAAGATTTTTCACCGAGTCATCTGATTTGCGTCTTCGATGGACCCGACAATAAAAAATCGAGGCAAGCCGTCTATGCCGAATACAAGATGCATCGCAAAGGGGCTCCCGAAGATCTTTTTCCCCAATTCGACTGGGCTTACGATTTTTGCGCGCGCTCAGGGATCCCCACCTTATGCGTCGAAGGGGTCGAAGCGGATGACAGCATGGCTAGCATCGCTCTTTGGGCCGAAAAACAGGGAGCTAAAGTGTTTATCTGCTCTAGCGATAAAGACCTGATGCAGCTCGTGAATGACCAGATCTACATCATTCACGCCCACAAAGACAACCTTCTCGTCGACGCAAAAAAAGTGGAAGAGCTCTTTGGCGTCCGTCCCGACCAGATGCTCGATCTACTCGCCATCATGGGAGATAGCTCGGATAATATCCCCGGTCTCGAAGGATTCGGCCCCAAAACCGCCTCGTCCCTTCTGCAGCAATTTGGCACTCTCGATGCCATTTTAGAGCACCCCGAAAAAGTAAAAGGGGAGAAAAAGCAAGAGACGTTAAAGAAAGACAGAGAGATCGCTCTGATGAGTCGGGAACTTGCCACTCTGCAGACCCATATTGAAATCTCTCACGAAGCCTCATTCTACGAACTGACCCCTCCCGACACGCAAAAACTGACCGAACTCTACCATGAAATGAACTTCAACACCCTTTTACGCGACTTAGGCGGCGAATCGGCAGCTAAACCGCAAAAAAAAGGGAGAACCGTCAACAAACGGGATTACCATTTAGTCGAAACCGAAGAAGATCTAGAAAACCTCCTTTCACTCTTAGCGGAAAAAAAAGAGATCTGTCTAGACACAGAAACCACCGCTATTCACCCTTTAACGGCGGAGCTTGTCGGGATCGGATTTGGTTTTGAACCTGGAGAAGCCTGGTATATCCCCGTCAATGGGCGATTACCTCCTGAAAAAATCATTTCCCACTTACAACACTTTTTCTCTACCAGCTCTTCTTCCTTTTATGGGCACAATCTCAAATATGATTACCATATCTTACAAAACATCGAGATCACCCTCAAAAACATCTGTTTCGACACCATTTTAGCCTCCTATCTCATCCAACCCCAAGACCGCAAACACAATCTCGACGATCTCTCATTAAATCAATTCAAAAAGGTGAAAATTCCCATCGACGACCTGATCGGAAAAGGGAAAAATCAGATCACCCTCAAGGAAGTCCCCATAGAAAAAGTGCAAGAGTACTGCTGCGAAGATGTGGATTACACGTCCCGACTCAAAGAGGTCTTTGAAGAGGAACTAGAGGAGAAAAAACTAAAAAAAATCCTCACCGATATTGAATTGCCGCTCCTTCCCATCTTAGCGCAAATGGAACGAACCGGCATTTATCTCGACGTCGAAATGATCCGTATGCACGGAAAACTCCTCCTCTCAGGGATCAGTGCACTCAAGGAAACCATTTTTCAGGCAGTGGGAGAAGAATTTAACCTCAACTCCCCCAAGCAGCTCAGCGCCATCCTATTTGAAAAGCTGCAACTCAAACCGCCCCGAAAAAAAGGGGGCGAATATTCGACCAGCGCCGACGTTTTAGAAGAACTCGCAGACGAACACCCCCTCGTCCAACAGATTCTCAATTACCGGACTCTCGAAAAACTCCGCTCCACCTATGTGGACACCCTTCCCCTTTTAATCAATCCCCAGACAGGGAGAATCCACTGCACCTTCAACCAGTCGGTCGCAGCGACAGGGCGCCTTTCTTGCCAAGATCCCAATCTGCAAAACATCCCCATTCGCAGTCCAGAAGGGCTCGCCATCCGCAGATGTTTCAAGCCCCAAAAAGAGGGGTGGAGCTACCTCGGCGCCGACTATTCCCAAATCGAACTGCGGCTATTGGCCCACTTTAGTAAAGACCCCGAACTGCTCCACGCTTTCCGCTCAGGCGAAGATATCCATACCCACACCGCCTCGCTTGTCTTCGATATGCCAATTGGCCTTGTGACGCCCGATATGAGATCTCAAGCCAAAACGGTTAATTTCGGGATTCTCTATGGACAAGGCCCCTTTGCCCTCTCTCGCCAATTAAATATCACAATCCCCCAAGCCTCCGATTTCATTAAAAAATATTTTGAAAGATACCCCCATGTGCTCGGTTATCTAGAAACGTCTAAAGAGCTCGTTAGAAAAACGGGGGCCTCTTCAACCCTCACAGGACGCCAACGCCCTATCCCTGAAATTCACAATAAAAATCCGATGATCCGCGCCGCAGCAGAGCGGCTCGCAGTCAATACACCTTTGCAAGGAACTGCTGCCGACCTAATCAAAATAGCGATGATCGAAATCGACAAAGAAATAAAAAAGAGAGCGCTAGAAGGGAAGATGATCCTTCAGATCCATGATGAATTAATATTTGAAATTCCCGATGGAGAAATCCCCTCTTTTAAAGAGCTTGTCAAAGAAAAAATGGAACGGGTAATGAAGCTCTCCGTCCCTATAGAAACTCACATAGCCGTTGGCAAAAATTGGGGAGAATGTTAAAGTTAAAGAAAATCGCTATCACGGGTGGAGTTGCAAGCGGAAAATCGGCCGTTTGCCAGTTCTTTCAGGAACTAGGAGCCTATGTGGTCAGCGCCGATGCGATTGTCCACAAACAGCTCTCTTCAAAAACAAACCTAGGTCAACAAGTCCTCCAATTATTCGGCCCTGAAATTCTCGAAGACGGAATGATTAGCCGCCGAAAACTCGCTGAAAAGGTTTTCCAAAACCCGCATCAGCTAGAGGCTCTTGAAAGGCTTTTGCATCCTGCGGTGCTTAATGAGATTGAAGAGCACTATAAGAGAGCTTGCGAGGCCGACCGGTATACCCTATTCGTAGCCGAAATCCCCCTCCTATATGAAATAGGGGCGGAGGATGCCTACGACGTGATAGTCGCCGTACTTGCCGACGAACAGATCGCGAAAGCCCGATTTGAGCAAGCCGGATTTCAACCCCATGAATATGATCGACGCATGAGCCGTCAGGCAAACCCTACGTTAAAAGCTAAAAAAGCCGATTATATTTTGACCAATAACGGATCGCTAGCGCAGTTGCGCCAAGAGGTCCTCAAACTCAATTCTATTCTTCACAAGGAGAGCCAATTTTCATGAGTCACGAGCAACAGACCGAACACCACGGCCAAGAACAGCTACCCCCCGATTTTGAAAAAGTAACAAAAATTTCCGATTTGCAGCGGATGACCATCGATCAATTGCAAACCTACGCCCGCAACATCGGCCTGCGCCACACAGCCTCCCTCACTAAATCAGGTGTGGTTTTCGAAATCGTAAAAACAATCTCCGAACGGCCCAACGAGGTCCTCTACGGCGAAGGAGTTCTCGAAGTTCTCCCCGACGGTTTCGGGTTTCTTCGATCCCCTACCTACAACTACCTCCCTTCCGCCGAAGATATCTACGTCTCTCCCGCCCAAATCCGCCGTTTCGATTTGCGCAAAGGGGACACCCTATACGGTTCGATCCGCTCGCCCAAAGACAAAGAGAAATACTTTGCGATGCTCAAAGTGGACCGGATCAACAATAAAACCTTTGAAGAGACAAAAGATCGGGTCCTTTTTGAAAACTTGACCCCCCTCTATCCCAATAAACGGCTCGTCATGGAGACAAGCAGAGACAAACTCTCCACCCGAGTCCTCGATCTCGCAGCCCCCATTGGTAAAGGGCAGCGCGCCATGATCGTCGCCCCGCCAAAATCGGGTAAAACGGTTCTGATGCAAAGCATCGCTAATGCGATTGAGATCAACAATCCCGAGGTCATCCTCATTGTCCTCCTCATCGACGAGCGCCCCGAAGAGGTCACCGACATG
>PLXF01000069.1 GCA_003151315.1 Parachlamydiales bacterium | reverse complement strand
GAAATCGTCTACACAACATCCGGGGTCTACAATACGCCGCGCCATGTGCTAAAGGTGTTGCAACACTTCCTAGTAGACATGCTCGAGACCGAAGCCACTCTAACTTCGATCGAAAAAAAGGGAGAGTAAATGGAAAAAGATTTATACCGTTCTTGAATGACGAGCGGTATAACACCGAGGACACCGAAGAAACACCGAGAAAGATTTGGAGGCAAAAATACGGCCTTATACCGCTCCACAAGAATGGTATATAGATCGGCTTTTTTTCCATTCAGACTACTCTCGGTGTTTCCTCAGTGGTCTCGGTATACCGTTCGTGATTTTTCAGGATTGTTTCTTAACCAGCGTCAGAATGTTTTTTTCGCTTTTGCGCTCGTAGCGGATTTCGTCCATGTATTGCTTCATGAACAATATACCGAGCCCCCCTTCTACTCTCTCTTCTAGAGAAGCGAAAGGGTTAATTTGGAGCTCTTTGGCGAGCGGATTGAAAGGCGGACCTTGGTCGGTGATGATGATCTCTACATGACTTTGGGGATGTAGGAATAGATCTATGCCAATTGTCCCTTCTGTGTCGCTATAGGCGTGGCGAATCACGTTGACTAGAGCCTCTTCCGAGGCAAGTTCGACCTTGCCGATTGCGTCGGAATCGAATCCGTTCAATAACAATCTCTCTCGGATCCAATGGAGCATCCGATGGAGAAGGTCGATCTTGGCTGGAAATAGGGCGTGCTGGCTCAAATGCAACTAAAATTTTAGTTAGAACTAGTGGTTCTACCATTCTGCCGAAATCACGTCGACTATTTTTTTTGCGAGATGCGCGTAAAGGGGGCGAATTGCCGCCTCTTGGGCCGATTCGGGCGACTCCAGTTGTCCTAGAGAAAAGGGCAGGACGGCCTGAGTAAAGCCTTTAGAATCGACAAATGTGAGGTCCTGATAGGAATCTCCGTCGACATAATCGTAATCGGCATCTCCCTGGATCGAATAGGGGCCATATGCGATCTCTTCAGAGACCCCTTTGTATAAAGTGGCCTCTATTGTGATTGCTTTGCGAGCCTCTGTCGCCACCATATTGCGATTGATTTCTCGATCGACTTTTTGTTTATCCTTCCGATACCCAATCGTTTCTAAAGTGCTCGAAATCACGGTCACTTCGAGGCGGTAGTCGACACTTTTCAATCGAACGTCGGCAATTCCTGAGGTTGCGAGAGCGCGGATAATTTCGGTGGTAAAAGAGCCGTCGTCATCCCCTTTTACAAAGGGAACGGCAATTGTGGGGCGGGAGGAATGGGGATAATCGGGCTGCCATCGATAACCGCAGCTCGTGAGGACAATAAAGAGAGCAAATACGCGAAACATGACGCCCCTTCACTTATAGGTGGCCGTCCGCCTGGAGATGTTCTAATTTTTCTCGGGCGTTTTTCGCAGCCATTGTAGTGGGGTATTTGGCAACGACTTTTGTGTAGTAGATGATAGAAGCCGGGGTCTTTTTGATTTTCTCGTAATAGCGACCCGTATCGAGTAGATTTGCAGCATAGAGCTCCCGCATATCGGAGAGGAGTTTTTCCGCCTCTTCTAGCCGCTCTTCGCGAGGGAAAGCGACATGAAATTTTTTCATGTTCATTTCGGCTAAATCGAGCAGGTCGAGATCGAGATGTTCAATTTGGCTTTGCAGAAGATAGGAGCGGTTAATTTCGAGATAGGCTTGGGCGGCGAGTTCATGTTTAGGGAACCGACGGATGAGAAGCTGAAATGTCTCTACGCTGGGTCTAAAATCTTCCATGAATACTTGGATCTTCGCTTTTCCCATCAAGGAGGAAGCGGCCATCTCATGGTGAGGTAGCGTGGTGATCACTTCGTCGTAAAGTTTAACGGCCTCTTCTTCTGCGGGAAGAAGTTGGGGCATTTTATGGGACTCAAATAAGCGGAGTTTTGTGCCGTTGCGGAACAGTTCTGCGATCGTAAATTTATATTCGATCGCCTCTTCAAAATGTTTAGGCGCGGGCTGATTGAGGTAGTTGGTCAGACACTGATTGGCCAATTCATACTGCCCCATTTTAAAGTAGGCTTCGGCGCACTGGTAGGCGGCGTCTTGTCCAAAGGGGCTATCGGGGTAATGGTACGCGATTGTATCGGCATAATCGATGACAGACCACCAATCTTGAGCCGCTACCGCCTCTTGAAGAGCTGCGTTGTAGTCGGTGACAGAGGGTATTTGCGCATCCCAAACGAGGTCTTCCTCTTCTAGGGCCCACAGAGGAGAAGTAAGAACTAAGGCTATGAGTAATTTCTTCATGCAAAAAAGCATAGAGCAAAGGGCCCCATCCTGTCAATTCCTCTAATAAAACCTGGAACCGGAGTTCTCTATTGGCTCACCTGAAACCTAGTTTAAATATTTATTTTATACTGTGCGCGGTTAGATTCGTAACTTTTGGGGACCTTAGAGTGACCTAGGTTTCAACGATCGCGACGAGAGCCATATTGTCGCAATATGGCCGAGGAACGATCGTTGAAAGATGGGGCGCTATACCCAAGGTGATTCAAAAGTTG
>PLXF01000125.1 GCA_003151315.1 Parachlamydiales bacterium | reverse complement strand
GTCCCCGAGCCGCCTGCAATCGTCAGCGCATTCGCCCCATTCAACGTGGTGCTAAATCCAATGTTGGCGTTATTCGAAGTGATCGTGCTCGTCCCGGTAATGCTGACAGGACTAGGGAACGTAAGCGTATTGGCCCCCGTTACTGTGATGTTATTGCCAACCTGAATTGTATTTGCACTCGTAAATGCTAAGTTAGTCANNGTGCTCGAGAACGAAATATTCGCCCCCGCCGCCGTACCCCCGGCATTTGTGCTATCGATCGTGGGTGTGTTTGTAAGAACAACTGGGCCCGTCATCCCAATCGTCCCACCGCTCGTCGTGATATTCCCGCCGATATTGATCGCCGTTGTTCCGGTATAACTCACAGCGCCGGTCGTCTTCGCCGTCGAGCTCTGCGTAATCGTAGCGCCAGTAGCGGTGAGCGATGTCAGCGCAGTTCCTCCTCCAACCGCCCCCGTCATCGTCACGGTGCCGCCCGTTCCGCCCGTCAATGTCAAGGTCCGAGCACCCGATCCATTGACCGTGTTAGAAAAAGAGATATTCCCCCCTGCAGGAGAGCCTCCCGCATTGGTCGTATCGAGAACTACGTTGGCCCCAATTGTCACAAGCCCTGTCAAAGACAAAGGCTGGCCTCGTGTGGTGATGTTCGCATTGATCGCGATTGTGCCTGCGTTTGCGGAACCTGCGGTCATCGACAGGGAAATGCCCACAGGCATGACGAACGAATTATTCACAGTAATGGTGCTCGTCGGATTCTGCTGAGCGCAGAGAGAGACGTTGCTCGCTGCCGCTTGCATCGTAGCCACAGAAATATTGACAGCTCCACCCAACGCGCAATTCGGAGACGAACCTTGTGCAATGGTTCCTCCTCCTGCCGTCGCAATCGTGATCGTATTCGGATCGAGCAGCCAATCGCCAAAATTTCCCTTCGGCGCTGAAGTATTTACGCGGCCGAGCTCGCCAACCCACAAATTCTCTTTGCCCGACGTCTCGACAAAACCCCCATTTCCCCCCTCCGTGCCGCCGCGAGCATAAATTTTCCCATCAAAACGAGTTGTATCATCTGCCCAAACGATGACCTTCCCTCCATTCCCGCGCAGCAAAGCATCCGCGCGCACGACAGACATCTCGTCCACTATCGTCACATTCGCATTGGGCAAGCTCCCTTTTCCCTAATAATCGCCCCCAATGAGCACCGTTCCGCCGCCACATTCTCCCGACACATCTACGAGAGCGCCCCGCATCTCAACCCGATCTCCCGATACCTCGACCCTACCTCCTACAGTNNTTTCGCTCGCTCCCACGAGTCTTACGACCCCATTCGACTCCTCGATCGCCGCAGCTACCTCGATCCCGTCGGTGTTCAACACACTCTGCACCGCCTTTCTCGCCGCTCTCACTGAGAGCAGCACATCGCCCCCTGCCGCCTCGATCTTCCCGTAATTTTCGATCAGCGCCCTCTCCAGCTCTCCATCGACTCTGAACTGAATCAGTCCATCGCCCATCAGATCGACGGCCACCCTTTCAGCTGCACCCACGAACACTTTTTCCGCGCGCGCGTAGATAGATCCCCNNTTGACAAACTCCCATCTGCCATTCAAAAAATCCTCATCGCGAATGGATAAAGAAGTCGCCAAAAACGAACCCGCATTGACCACTGCATCGGGACCAAAATAAATTCCTTCGGGATTCACCAGAAAAATCCGCCCATTGCCGCCCAAGAGCCCCAGAATCTCGCTCCCTTGGCCCCCCGTCACCCGATTCAAAACACAGGAATCCTTCGACGGCTGCACGAACCGAACCGATTCTCCCTTTCCGATATTAAATTGCTGATACTCAATGATTGCTTTGTCGGAAGTCCCGATTGTCAGACACGTTCCATCGGAACTGAAGGTAGCCTCTCCCGCTCTCACCTCCTCTCCAGAAGGAAGCGCGTTCAGATAAACACAAACGATCATAAATGACACAACTAATTTATAATTAGCCATTTATGAAAAACTGCTTTCTATGACCATGGACATATTGCTCTCAATGAGGTGTCTATCACAGTCGAGAAATGGACAGAACTAAAAAGGTTGAGCGGTGATTTTTAAGTAATTAAAGGCTCCGCTGGATAGGTCGGATCGATTCAGAGGAAAGCCCATGTCGAAACTGACTGAGAGCGACCAAGGCCCTATGAACCGAAGACCGCAGCCGGCGCCCGAAATGAACGTGTTGGATCCTTCATTGAAGAAAATGCCCCCCGAAACTAGAAATGCGACCAATTGAAGAACCTCTCTCCATTTTTTCTTCGTCCAAAGGAAGCGCTTATCCATAAATAGCGGCAAGGGAAATCTCGTTTCCAAATTGACGTAGTAGCCGCTATCGCCCAAGGCCACCGCCAGAGGATAGCCTCTGACCGTATTGGAGCCGCCGATATAGATTTGCTGCGGCAAAGTCAACTTGTTCGGGCTCCACTGTCCCGAGGCGTGGAAATATAAAAACCACTCTTTGTAGATTTTTTGAAGCCGATCGTAGTCGGCGTTGAGCTGCACGAATCTCCCTCCGCCACCTATCCTTGAAGATTGGCTATCGACGGCGCTCAACCCGCCCAAGAAGTCGGGAATTCCAAATGCAAATCGGACATTGAGATAATCTCTTCCTTGCGACGAGTTGTAGTGATCGAAAAGTCCGCCTCCCGTTACCACTCGCAACTGGTCGTACGACGTCCTCTGTCCCAATACGAAGTTTTGGATCTGTTTGTAGTCGAACCAACCGAACACGTCGATCCCCAATGTTTTTGTCCGTTTCAGCGCCTGATCTGCCTTCACCGTAGCGATCAACGACTGCCCTCGCAAGCGCAAGGAGGTCAACTCCTCCACGTGGAATTTGGAGAACAGAAATGCGAAGTCCATCGAAGTGCCTCGCTTATTTAGCGGCACGGAATAAATCACATCGGTGAAATAGAGAGCCTTCAGAGGGAATCCAACTACCTCAGCCAAGGAGAAGGTATCTCCCTGCAGGATGCAATTGCCCCAATCCAATCTACCGCCGAGCTGCGAATTGGTCGTCAAATCGCGCCCATAATTGTTTTCGTTCAAGTAGAAATGGATCGGCCGCTTATCGTCGACCCGCACGATCAAATCGGCCGTGCCCACCTCTTTGCCCTTTTCGAACAAAACGCCGGCCGACAAATCGGTATTTTCATTTAACAGCAAAAGCGCTTCTAGAAATTGGTCATAACAAAGTGGACGCTGGCAAAATCGATCAAAATAGCCTTTGATAAACTCGCTTTTGTAATGCTTATTGCCCTCAACTCTGATTGTGCCGATCCGCCCCTCCATGACCTGAATAACGAGCGTATCATCGTAGATGTCTTGGGGCGGCGGATAGCACCGTGCAAGGAAGTAGCCTTTTTGCGCATAGTGCGCATCGATCGTTTTGCAAAGGGCGTAGATCTCCTCGATCGAGAGTTCTTTCCCCACCTCATCTTTGATCCACTCTTGAATTTCTTTTTCTTGAACTGCCTTATTTCCCTCGATCTTCACCTCCTGAATCAGTACCGATTGTCCAGATGGCAAAGAGAGCTTTTCTTCAGGGATATCGACATCCACAGTTGGAATGTCCTTCTCAAGCGGCAGAGGTTTAGCCTCATATTCCTGTTGAATTTCCCGTTCGACCACACCCGCAGACGGCGCAGGCGGAGGAATAGCCATCAGCCACGCAGGGAGGAGAAAGCAAATCAGAAAGACTGTTCGCACACGCATCTCACATTCCAAAGTGAGCATACATCAATTTTATTTTTTCTCTTTAATATACCTTTCGCGACTCAAAAATTGGCTTCTAGGCTGCGTCAAAGTGCCCTGAAGCCAATTTTTGAGTCACGAGAGGTATACCTGAAAATAAAGATGTCTGAAGCCAGAATCGAACCGACGACCTTCGCATTATGAATATGCAGACCGCGCCCCACAGTTTTTCGTTTAGACAAGTCCCGCGAGTCGCCTTAAGTCGTTCATTTTAAGCACATATTACATCGTTTATTCGTAAGTTACTCGTAACTTTACTCGTAAATTACTCGTAATCGCGGCAAATTTATTGCATTGCCTGAGAAACCCATCTAGGGGTTTTCTGAGATCCTTCATTCTGTATCAATCCAGCTCTTCTCATTTTCGAAATCAAATTGCCAATTTTGTTTTTCTTTTGAGTGAGATCCAAAATCTCCGGCAGTTTATCCACAATTAGAGTGTCAATTTCTGACCTAGTTGCAGACCCGTATCTTCCTATAAATTTGAGGATGAGTTGCTCATAATGGTCGGCATCAAATGCGCGGTTTTTGATGTATTGAGCACGTTTGTTGGTAGCTTGGGCAACAGAGGCTGATACAAATACATTCGGATAACGCCCCTCAACGAGCTTTTTCTTCTTGAGCATTTCTATCATTTTTTTAGAAATCTCCCGTTTCTTCTGAACGCTATCTAAAGCCATAACCTCAGCAATAGACAAGTCCTGATTTTCGATCAGTATGCGACTGTAGTTTTCATCGATCAGTTTGCCATAAATGATGAGCTGTACATGATTGGAATCCGCCAAATCGTATTCGGGAAGAGGAAAATATCGCTTGCGCTGTTCTAAAAACATACGTCTAACACCCATCCCCATGGTGTCAATCATATCTAGGTTAACCATGGCCTGAACAAGGAAGGAATTAATGTATCGTTCTGGAGTACGCTCTCGTAAAACATAATCATCGACAGTCCCATCATAAAATCCGCCAATATTCTGCAAGATCAGTCGGTCAATTTTTTCCGTCACAATGACACGAGCGTATTGAGCATAATCCTGATGCGCGATGCAGTTATTGAGAGCTTCCAAGACAATTTTGGGGTCGTACTTGCTCAGCTCGATGGGGATTAACTGGTTGTGAGGTTGAAATCGGAACTTTATATTGCGAATATGCTTGAAAACCTCTTCAACGCTACGGAGAAATGGTGGGCCAAAATGAGCATATGCCTGTTCTTCCGCTTCTAATTTCCAACTTATTTGAGCAGGATGAGGATTCAAATAATGGGCAGCCTCGGGCTTGCCCAAGAGCAGTATCGTTGTTCGTGTGAGCTTGCCATTTCGCGTTAATTTCGCCTTGTCGAGAAAGGTCATGGTGTCCCATTTATCTGTATCTTTGCCGAATCGAGTCCCCATGTGTTTCTGATGAAATTTTGCTCTAGCAATATTTAAGGCCTCGCCATCTAAATCATCAATCGTTGCCTCATGACAAATTTGCGCACTCCAATCCAAAGCCTCGATTTGATGCCGGATTGTTTCCATTTCTTGTATGGAAAGTGAGCTGAGCGACTCACCATCTCTCCCGTAATAATGCCCCTTCCAACTTGTAGGCATCCCCGCAGGAGCTGGAGGGATTTGGTACATTAAAACTCGGCCTTCAGGAAGGTTCAATTCGTGAATCTCTTGAAAAGTCAGTCCATTCGTTTGCTTGGCAATCTCGTGCTTGAGATTGTTCAAACTGGAAGGATCCACTCTGTACTGCGTTCCAACTATCTCTCGAGGAGGCTTGTCTCTGATCCCAAAAATGATCCAACCAGAATGCTGGCCCTTAAGATTTGCTTCGTTGCTAATGGCCGAAAAATATTCTCCAAGGGTATTGAAATCGAAACTGTTTTTTGCCTCTTTAAACTCCAGCCACTCCGTTTCCGAAGGCATCTGACGGTACAGTTTGAGCTTTTCAACGAGCTGTTCTTGTGAATACATGCTTTCAGTCAAATTTTCGGATTGTTCCGACCTCTACGGAAGCTACTATAAAGATTTTACCTTGAAAGGACAATCAGATTTGTGAGAAACAAACTAATCCCCAGATGCCTGCTGTTCCTTAACGACTCTTTGTACGGACATCTCTTGAATGCCTTGCCTGAGCTCTTTAAAAAATCTATCAGGCTCTGATAATTGGGACTCATACGATATCTTTTGCGCTAATTCGTAGTCTATTTTCTCTTTCATAACTGCCCGCTCATACTCGCGTATCTCGCTGAAATATATCCCCAGAAACCGGCTTCCATATGCCACCGGAAGATTCTTGTTCTTTAAGAGCTTCACGCCTAGCCAATTCAATGCCTTCTCGTAATAGGGCAAAAAGCAATCCCTTTGAATGATGGATTTCCACTGAGAACGAGGAATGTGTTTACTGGCCGAATACCATTCGGATAAATGCACAACCTCTGTCCCATTCTCATCAATTTGCTGCATCCACAGCAATAATTCGTCGCCAAGAACCAACAACTCATCATTGGCATAGCCGCAATTTGGTGGCCTGCCGTGACCTACTCCATTTTGATTCCCAGCAGGAGCTCCTGCCCGTCTTTTTTGCTCTTTCATAATTCCCTTTTTTAGACAGTAGAAAAGAAATCATCTCATTGAATCTTAATAGTTTTTCGCAGGTCCTTTCCAGGAAATTTTAGCTCTAAAGCCAATTCCAGCCTCGATATAATCCGAGGATCAGAGCTCGCCTCATTCTTCTTTCGGTTAGAAGAGATTATGGTAGGGCGATTATTCCCTATTCGACTATCTATGATGGAATACCATTGCCGTATCATCCGATCAGACTCTCTCTCGACTCCAAAATCATCAATGAAAAGAACATCGACTTCAGCATACTTTCGTAAAACGCTAAATTCATCTCCATCTCTAATCGCTTGAAGTAGCTCCAAATCAAGATCTCCACTTTTCACAAAAATCCCAAACTCATTTCTTTCAAACAACCCTTTCCAAAGAGCTACTGAGAAATACGTTTTCCCACAACCAGGCACTCCTACAAGATATAAAGATTCTCTATTTGATTTATTGAGCCAGCCTTGTGCATAGTCCACCAGCTTTTTTGGCAGTAGGTGCGCATTATTTAAGTGGGCATCCCAATACATCGTGCCTATGTTAAATCCTCTAGCGCTATCTTCCCAACTCATACCTCCTCCGAAAAATCGAATACTTTACTCGGATCAGATGCTGCAGTATCTCTCTCTATTCCATCACATGTTTTATGACTCTGCGATCGAGCCTGCTTGTTGATGTTTTCTTCATTGCGCTTAGAAAGCCAATTTGCAATGAATTTGCGCCATAGCTTTTTGGATTTAGCTTTAGTGGGATTACCGAGGCACCATTCCACCATTAGCAGCAATTCTTTTCTGAGATTCACCGCCGGATATACTTCTCCCCAGCTCTGCATATCTATTTCAAGAATGTTTTCAAAAGCTCTCTTTTCAAATGAGAAAGCTATGTCACCGGCTTTGCTAGACAACTTGCCTGATTGAGCAAGATTCTCTTTTCCTTCCTTCTCCTCATTCATCTCATTCTCCCTTTGCGTCTCATGGTTGTATCTTTCTTGCATCATTCTCGGATCAGATCTTGCATCAGCTACTTTATAGATCAAATCATATGTATCTATATGCGTAATAGTTACAACAGTTTTGACATGTATCACTTCATGCTTCAAAAATCCGAACTTTTTTAATCGCTTCAAGCCTCTTTGAACATGCACTCTAGTAATTGTTTTGCCGCATAACCGCGCAATTTCTTCTAGAGAAGCACAGAACTGTCCAGGGAGTAATGTGAGTACCCTTCCATGGTCATCGAACTGTGTTTCTACAAAAAGCGTATGATCTAAAATTGTCAAAAAAATGATCCTAACTTTAGGATCAGCATCCCTCCACAGCGGAGCTCTAGTTAATGAACGTGGTATTCGGAAGTATCCGTTCATTGGCTTTACCGTTATTTCCTAGAGTCTGCCAAAGAAGGTCGGCTATCGCGCGCCCAATCAAAAAATGCTTCCTCATCTATTAAGACCCGGCCAGCAGCTTTGAAAAAAATTTTCTCGCATTCTTTTTTGGTTCTAAAGGCGTACAAATGTCTCAACCCTCCTAATGAAGGCCAGACATGGTAATCATTCCATTTTGTCAGCGGGATCAATCTAGTGTTCTTTTTGTCATCAATCATAAGCGCTCCTTAATCTGCGTTATGAAAGAAATTAGACAAAATATTCGGATTAAATGAGATTCCCGCCAGTGAAGTTTTTTCACTGGTGGGGAGCATCTTAGGAATTTCTAGCTCTTTTCTAAGGGAAGAGATGCATTTTTAGCTTCAGGTGCTGGAAGCAATATTTTTAGCGTTGTTAGTGTTTCCTGTATTGTAGCCTTTGAAGGAGTGGTAGAGCTCAAACGAATGTCGGCTTCTTTCAGCCAGTTTCTTAATGTTTTTGAACTAGGCAAAACATGTGAAATATTCGTCCTATTGAACAAAGACTCAATATCGTCTAACCGGGCCTTAAGACAGAGGTGTAAAGCAATTCTAGCAGTGGCAAGAAATGCAGCCTTGATCACTTTTTCATTGTCCGGACGATACGATTCATTAGTGCGCTCTTTACGTATCTCTTTTAAGCCGACTGCTTCGATAAGTTCAGAGCTTAGATTTTGAGCAATTGATGTCTTTGTGCGGCCCCAAGCAATCCAACTTTTGCAGGGAGCTTTCAAAATGTCGCAAGAAGGTAGTCTTGTCATATCCTGAATAAGGCCATCTATCTCTGCTGAAACAACAAGATCATATATATGATCAAACTTTATAGTGAGTGCTTGAAAAACATAGCCATTATTCCGGGTGTCGGGAGGATAACCAACAAATACACAAAATGCCTCTGCAGCAGTCCACCATCCACGTTCTAACCATTTAGAATCAAAAGAAGAAATTTCTAGACTCATAAAATTGCACTCCCAAAAAGTTCTCGGTCGAGATCTTCGACCATTTTCGTTTTTCGTTCGGTTTGTATATGGGTATAGCGAGCAGTGCTACGGGCATCCTTATGTCCTAGCAGCGCGCCAATTTCATAGAGATCTTTACCTTGCTTGCGAAGTGTTGTCGCCGTGACATGCCTAGTGTCATGTAGATGAAAGTCCTCAATCTTAGCCCGTTTCAGAGCGGCTTCCCATGCGCTTCGGATATCGTAAGGTCTCGTTGACTCATTCGGAGAAGGAAACAGCAATGCCTTTTCAGAAGGATTGCCTGCTTTGCTTCGAAGATCAGCAAGAAGGATTTGAGCGTAACCTCTCAAAGGCACTATGCGCGGCTCTCCATTTTTGGAAGTGCGTAGGCGAATAACTTCTTCCACGAAATCGACATCTTCCCAAGTGAGATGCATGATCTCTCCCGCTCTCATGCCAGAGGAGAGTGCCAAGACCACGATTGGAAGAAGAACCGGGCATTTGCTCTTTTTAACCTCAACTAACAACGCTGCGTGCTCTTCACGAGAGAGATAACGTTGACGTGCATTGGAGAGAGAAGGCTTGGAGATTTTGGAGACGGGATTTTCAGGAATCCATTCCCATTCTTTGTAGGCGGTTGAAAGAAGATGAGAGAGGGAGGCGATGTAGCGCACAACCGTGCCAGGAGCGCGTTTGATTTTCTTCGCTGACTCCTCCGTTTCAAGTATGGCGATGGTTTCTTTGATAACGGAAGGACGGACTTGGCTGAGGGGATAAGTGCCGAGGTGAAAGTTCCACCAATCGAGGTGATGTTGCCGGTTGCGCGCATCATTGCCCTTTTTAGGCAGTTCTTCTTTGTAGTAACGAGCGATTGCATCAGCAAAGGTTTTTTTAGCAGCGAGAGCATTAGGGAGATAAACCCCTAGATCGAGGTTGCGCTGTTGTTCGTTGAGCCATTTTTGGGCTGTCTTAGCGTCCGCGAAAGTTTTGATGAGATCAGGGAGGCCTGTGCGGCGGAATCGGGCGCGGAATGTAATGGCGTTCTTGGAGCTAATACGAATATCTATGCCGGGCGGCAACCGCTTTTTAAGTGCTTCTAACTGCTTCATTGTGATGACCCTATTTTTTAGTTTAAAAATTGGGTCAGCTGCTGTTGCAGAGGAGGAACTTGCTGTAGGTTCCTGTGGCTTGCTGTGCTCATTTGGTCCAGGATTGGTCCACGGCAGTGGTTTTGCCGAAAAACTGCAATCTGGAGGACCTAATGGGCTGGCCTCGGACATACCTCCTAAAACGGGCTCAAGAATTGATGGTTGCCTGAAGCCAGAATCGAACTGACGACCTTCGCATTACGAATGCGCTGCTCTACCAACTGAGCTATTCAGGCGGGATTTTCCGTTTTAGAATAGGTCTCCTTGCTTTTTCTCTCAAGTGATATAGTATCCGCCAGCAGGAGCGTTCATTCATGTGGGAAAATTCAAAGGTCGGTGCCATTTTGCTGATGGGCGGCGAAGGGCGGCGCTTCGGTAGCGATCTGCCTAAACAGTTCCATCGACTCGCCGGCAAAGAGATTTTTGTCCATACCCTCGAACAGTTTTTACAATGCCCGTGGATCGATGAAATCGTCTTGGCTTGCCATGCAGATTGGATCGAACGGGTGCAAAAAGAGGTCAATGGGCGAATACGCGTAATCAAGGGTGGCAAAACAAGACAGGAATCCTCCTTTCTGGCTCTCCAAAGATTGAAAGGGGTTGATGTTGTATTGATCCATGATGCGGTAAGACCTTTTGTCTCGACGGCCATCTTGGAAGACAATGTGCGGGGCGCTTTACGATGGGGCGCGGTCGATACGTGTATCCCTTCCGCCGATACCTTGGTTTTTGCTCCGGGAAAAGAGAAGATTGCGAATATCCCGCTGCGAGAAGAGCTGCTCCGAGGGCAAACGCCCCAAACATTTCGGTTCGAGGTGGTATGGCAGGCGCATGAGAGAGCCGTGCAAGAGGGAGTGGTTAACGCTTCGGATGATTGCCGCCTTGTACTGGCGCTAGGAAAAGAGGTGGGCGTTGTGATGGGCGATGAGCACAATATCAAAATCACCACCGAGCTCGATCTATTTTTGGCTGAACAGTTGTTCCGAATTAAAAGAAAGAGGGCATTGGAGGGGAAAGGGTCGGTGAAGGGGAAAAAATATGCCGTTATTGGAGGGTTCGGGGGGATCGGTGCGGCTGTTTGCTCTTTGTTGGAAGAACTAGGGGCAGAGGCGGTTGCCCTCTCCCGAAGATCGGGCTTGGATTTGACCCGACCTGATTCGATTGCTGAATCGTTAAAGCGGGTGGGTCCTATTGATGGACTGATCAATTGCGCGGGCTTTTTAGTTGTCAAACCGCTTGCTTTGCATGCGCCGCAAGAGATCGAGGATCTTTTACGGGTTAATTTTACCGGCCTTGTGATCGCCTGCCAAAAAGCTCAGGTGCGCAAGGGGGGGCATATCATCAATCTCTCCTCTTCCTCTTTTTCTCGAGGGCGAAAAAACTATGGGGTCTATTCGGCCGCCAAAGCGGCTGTCGTCAATTTTACACAGGCTTTGGCGGAGGAGTGGCCCGATTTAAAAATTCATGCCGTCATCCCGCAAAGGACCCGTACAACCTTAAGAAGCCACAACTTTCCTCAGGAAGAACAGGCATCGTTGCTCTCGCCACGCGAAGTGGCCGAAGCAATCCTCGCTCTTTTACAAGACGACACGACGACAGGCTCTCTGACAGAGGTCCGAAAACACTATGCACTCCAAAAGCCTTAAAAATCTGCGTCAGCTTTGCAACTGGCTCCTCTATCCAAATAAAAAGCTCCGGTCGATTTTCCCGTTCTTTTGCTATTTTTATGTGTGTAAGCTATTGAGTTGCTGTTTGATCAAGTTTCTTAACGGCTATTTGTATAAAAAATTTTTGCTGTATTCACAAAAATCATATATTTTACAAATAAAACCTTAACATAAAAGAGGAGTCTATGGGTCGTCTTCTTTCCGCTCTAGTTGTCTTATGTTCCTATGCCCACACTCTTTGGGGAGATCCTTTTAACCCGGCTCTCACTGACTTAGAGGAGATGTCCCAGGATTTTGTTTTAGAATCCAAGCAAATCCATATTGAGGGGTACCCTTTAGCTTTTAATCCTTCCTTGATTCGGTGGAAAGGGGAACCTCTCCTTTTTTTTCGTGCGCGGGATCTTAAAAACCGCTCAACAGATGGAATGGGCGTGGTGTGGCTGGATGAGCAGTTAGCCCCCTGCTCGGATGCGCAGATTTTGCAGATCGAATATAAGGGGAGAACTTTTCCTTCCAAACAACAAGAACCCAAGCCGATCGCGATCGGCGATCGCCTCTTTTTGATCTATAATAATACGATATCTCCTTACTTAAACCCGGAGATTCGCCGCGTCCATCAGGTTGAGCTCTTTTTCGATGGGAATCAATTTACGGCCGGCGCTCCCGATTGCTATCTCGAGTACACGGAAGAAAATAGGCAGCGTCCGGAAAAAAATTGGGTCCCTTTTGAATATGACAATGAGCTATATCTCGCTTATAGTATCGTCCCCCATCTGATCCTCCGCCCTGTATTGGGCACTTCTTGCTGCGAGACATTTTGCCAATCTTCCGCTTGCGCCCCTTGGGATTGGGGCGTTCTTAGAGGGGGAACGCCTGCGCTTTTAGCGGGAAATGAGTACCTTGCTTTTTTCCACTCTTCGATCAATATGCCCTCTGTCTATTCGAAGGGAAAGGTCGTCTTACATTATGTAATGGGCGCCTATACCTTTTCTGCCATTCCCCCATTTCAGATTACGCGGATAAGCGCTGAGCCTATTGTGAGCAAAAATTTCTATCACGGACCTAACTACAGGACATGGAAACCGTTGCATGTGGTTTTTCCCGGCAGTTTTATCCAAGATGAACAGTTCATCTGGCTGGCTTATGGAAGGCAGGATCATGAGATCTGGATCGCAAAACTCGATAAGCAAGGTCTATTCGATTCTTTAATCCCCGTACCTTAAGGATCATATTCATGGTGAAATTAGCGATTTTCTAGAAAGGAAAGTGCTTATACCGTTCGTAATTCAAGAATCGGTTTTTGGAGCCATAAGCAGCGTCCAGAATTTTCATCAGGCGTAGCCAGCGCAAAAAATAGTCCCTATTAGAAATAGGGGGCTATTTTTACGGATGGAAATTATGGGATGCAGATGGCCTTCAAAAACCGATTCTTGAACTACGGATGGTTTCCTCCTAGAGAGTCTGCTCGATCTCTTGGCTTCGGAGCCGCTCTATTAACTCTCCTACTCCATAACCTGCTAGCGAAAGGGCTAAGCTGACGATCTCGGTGGGAAAGGGAATTGAGATAAATTTGAACATAAAAAACCCCAGAAGTCCCGCCATGATGGAAAAAAGACCAGAGAGAAAATAGCCCCGTTTTTTAAATAGCGCGATGAAAATCGGAACGAATAGGCAACTGACCGATAGTTCATAACTTTGCAAAAGAACATCGACGATGTTGTTGCAATAGAATGCAAAAAAGATCGCCCCAATCGAAAGGCCAAGGGTTATCCCTTGCACAACTCGGGGGTTTTCCCTTTTTTCAAAAAAGGAAAAATCTTGGGAGATATTCGAGCTGATCGCGTTGATTAACGAGGTCGCTGTGGAAATGATCGCGGCTAAAACGGCGCAACCTACAATCGCTGTCACCCAAGGGTTCGTCAATTGGGCAATTACCGTCATCAAGACGCTGGCGCCAGGAGGCACGTCGATATTTAGAGCGCGGCCCACCACGCCTAAATAGACAGGGACTAAAACGACGAGAAACGTAAGAATCCCGGCGCATAAGGTGGCTTGAGAAACCACTCGGGGCGATTTTCCTGCGAAACAGCGCTGTCCCATATCTTGTTCGATTACCATAAAAAGTAAAGGGAGTAAAAGCCAAGAGGTGAGCTTGGACGATCCTAGGGCAAACGAATCGAAAGCGACAGGGGCTATAACGGGACTGCTATATTTGATGTAAGCAAAACAGAAGAGAAATATGGCAGAAAACAGAACGGCTTGCGCAATATCAATGGAAATAACCGCTTTTAAGCCCCCTCTCACTGTGTAGAGGATCACGGTGGTCCAAAAGAGGATAAATAAAAAGGGGTTGGAAAATCCAATGGCTAACAAAAACTTATAGGAGCCCACAATTTGACCCACGAGGATCATAAAGAGGGAGATGATGGAAAAGAGGGAGGCAATTTTTTTAAGGAGCGGGGATCGATAGACCACCTCGAGAATTTGGGCGACTGTGGAGACGGGAAATTGGGCAATTTTGCGACCGACTCCCAACCCTAAAATAATCAAACCTAAAGCAACTCCCAAAGGATAAAAAAGGACGCTCCATCCGTACCGAAACGCCTCATCGGCGGCTCCAAGGACTAGCCCTCCCCCCACCTGGGTCGCCAAAAAAGTCATCATCAGCGGAAAAAAAGAGACTCCCCTACCACTGAGAAAATAATCTTTATTCCCTTCTATTTGTTGGGAAGCTCTGCGACCGATCAACCAATACATACACTGAAGAGCAAAAAGTAAAATTCCAAAAACCATCATGTCCATAAAAACCTCAAAAAAATGTTTAATTAAAAAAACTTAAGAAAAAAATTAAGCGTAATGGACGCTATGATGGAAATGATGAGAATGGGGAAAAGAAAAATTTGCTAAAGCTTGCGCTTGGGTCATTGACCTTTGCACCTTATAAAAACTACCTAAAAAGGATTTGTTTTTCATTTTGTTTACAGCGCTTGGCCTCTCAATAAGGCTCAAAAGGCGCAGCTCCTAATATATTTGTCACAAGCCTATTGTAAAATGGATGAGATTTACCATCAAGCAAAGAAAAAATTTGGACTTTTTAATTAGAATTTTATAATTGTTTAATTATGAAGCCTATCACCCCCGATGCTCTATTTTTATTTCTTAAAAAAAATGAGCTTTTTTCCAACCTATCCGATGCTGAGATTGCAGCGATCCTCCCCCTCACGGAGCAGCAGACCTTTCAGCCGGGGCAATATCTCCTTCGAGAGGGGGAAAAAGAGGAGACCCTTTATCTGATTATTAAGGGACAGGTGGAGATCATTAAGGCCGAGTCGCAGCGGGAAGAGAGCCATATATTGGGACTCTTGGGACCGAATGAATGGGTAGGTGAGATGGCCTCTTTGGAACATCTCCCCCGATCTGCTTCTATCCGTGCTGCTAAAAAAACCACTGTTGTCGCGCTCTCTTTAGATCAGATCAAGTCTCTGCCTGAGCATAGACCGCTCCATTTTAAAATTCTCTTCCAACTGATTAAACGGATTAGTCAAAGATTTCGAAAAGCGAACCTAGATCTGATCCAGCATCTCAAAGAGAAATTAAAAATTATTAGATCTCACACTCATGTGACGCAAACCATCATCGATCTCATTATTTTTATCGCCCTTTTTTTCAATATCGAAAAAATTGTCAATTCCTATTGGCCACGCCTCCCCCACACTTACTCGCCGGCTATCATTTTTCCCATTGCGATTTGCACCGTCTGGGTGATTGCGATCTCTGGCTATCCGTTAAAATATTACGGATTGATCTGGAAAAAGGGATGGAGAATGGTGGGGCAATCTCTGGCCCTGTCAACCCCTGTCTTAGCTTTTGCCTTAATTAGCGAATGGCTTCTGATCCGTTTCGTCCCGGCTCTGCAGGGACAGTCTCTATTTTCCCCTTTTAGCCTAACAGATTATAAAGGGTGGGCTCTCGACTTGGCTATTTACCTTCCTCTTGTCCCTGTACAAGAGCTGATCGTGAGGGGCTTTTTGCAAACCACCTTTACCCATTTTTTCCTGAGCAAGCATCGGGTGATCTGGGCAATATTAACCTCGAATTTGATCTTTGAGCTGTTTCATACGGTGAAGGGGCTCTGGTTCGCCTTTTTTGCTTTTGTCTTAGGGGTTTTCTGGGGCTATTTATTCAATGCGCAAAAAACGCTCGTCGGGGTTTGTGTATCCCATGCGATCATCGCGATTTGGTGTTTTTACGTTCTCAATTATCTCAAAATCTTAGAGCTTATTCCTTGAGTCACGAGAGTATATGTACTGAAGAAAATCGGACAGAATAAGCAAGATCGCAAAGCGGCAAGATATACACAGAAATTTGAGACCGCCGAATGGCGGTCTCATAAAACTTTAAGCAGCTCGATGACCTTTCGAGTTGTTTGATTTTTGTGCGTAGTTGATGAAGTAGTGGTACGCACTGCCTGCGAGAAGACCGATGATACCAAAAAAGATAAAGGGAAATACAAGTGCAATCGCAATTGTGCAAACGCCCACTATAACTTCTGATATTTTATGTCTTTTGAATCCTAACTGATAAAAATGCTTTAAGACGTTGTCCATTTGAACGGGAAAGAATACGCTCAAAATCGCCCCGATCACGAGAAACGCAAGCGTTACGCCAATTCCTCCGAACAGAAGACTTTTCCAAGCTGAAAATCCAGCGACGATTAGCGCTAAAATCATCATGCTTTCTGATAAATACTTGTGTGTAAACTGCTTAATGTCCGGCATGCTCTCTTTCCATTTATTAAAAGGAATTTTTTCCATGTGCCCCCCTCGAAAATATAGTTCCCTCTACACGTGATGTTAATTTAAATTATAATTATGTTCAAACTATTTTTATTTATTTGATTTTTCTAAACGACATAAGTATACAAAGGAATATCAAGATATTTAAACCGATCTGCCTATGATTCAAAAGGAAAAAGGAAAGTCTCTCCCCATTCTGATCGGGGTTTCTTTTGTCTTTTTTCTAACGGTGCTCCTCTTTTTTCATCCGAAAGTATTTGAAAAGGGGCAAATATTCATCGAAAACCGCACTTATGATCTTCTGTTACGCCATTCGTATCGCCCTGTTTCTAAAGATCTTCCTATCGCTATCGTCGATATCGACGACCATAGTTTATTAGTGGAGGGGCGATGGCCCTGGCCTAGAAACCAAATAGCCGCCTTGATCGGAAAGCTTTACGAGAGAGGCGCTTCGGTGGTAGCGCTGAACATCACGTTCCCGCAACCCGAATTAAATATCGCCGATGCCGTATTCCACGATCTACAAAAAAATCCAGAAACAGATGGGGATTGGCAGCAGGTTCGAGAGCTATTCAATGATGACAAGACGCTCGCTAAGGCTTTGAGTCGCGGGCCGTCTGTCTTATCGTTTGTCATTAAGAGTGGAGGCAATTCGATCGGGACGCTCCCCTCCCCTCTGTTGGAGCTGACTCCGGAACAGGTAGCCCGTTTGGCTATCCCCCATTTTGATCGGTATATATCCAATATCGATCTATTAGAAAAAGGGGCTAAAAGTGGGGGATTTAGCAATGCGGTCCCCGATCGGGATCCGATTAACCGATTTTCCCCGATGCTATATAGACAAGGCAATCAGGTGTACCCCTCGATTGGTTTGGAGGCAGCTCGGATTTTTTTACATATCCAAAAACCACAACTCCTCATCGCCGAATATGGCGATACGCCCGTTTTAGAGGGGATCTTATTCGATAAACAGAAGATCCCCACCGATCCCTATGGAAAGTTGTTAATCCCGTTTCGGGGCCCATCCCATTCGATCCCCTACATTTCAGCCACCGATATTTTGCACGATACCGCGCCAAAAGACGCTTTGCAAAATAAGTTGGTTTTTGTCGGCTCCTCGGCAACGGCGGTAGGAGAGGTGGTCGCCTCCTCTATGTCCCCTGCTTTTTTAGGGGTGGAGATCCATGCGGATATCGCGTCGGGAATTATTGAAAACTATCTCCCTTATAGGCCCACTTGGGGCAAAGGGGTCACAACATTTTTCGTATTCTTTGTCGGGATGCTTGCCGCTTGTGTATTCCCTCTGCTCGGCCCCATTGGCTTGACGCTTCTTGCGAGTGGACTCTTCTTCTCCTTAGTGAAGTTTAACCAATGGATGTGGATGAAAGAGGGGCTTGTCCTCTCCTTTTCTCTTCCCCTAGCTACGATTATGATTCTCTATCTGATGAATCTGATTTGGGGCTATTTAACGAAATCGAGAAAGCGATTGGAGGTGACCTCAACCTTTGGCCAATACATACCGCCAGAGCGGATCCGTTTAATCGTAGAGAAAGGGGCCGGCTTAGGATTAGAGGGGGAAACGAAAGAACTCAGCGTCCTTTTTACCGACATACGGGGATTTACGACTCTTTCAGAAGGTCTCAACGCTCAGGATCTTAAAGATTTACTTAACCGTTATTTAACCATGATGACGCAGACTATTTTTCAACACAAGGGCACCGTCGATAAATATGTGGGCGATATGATCGTGGCCTTTTGGGGGGCTCCTTTAGACGATCCGGAACACGCATTTAACGCTGTCTCTACGGGACTCGATATGCAAAAAAATCTCGACAGCTTCAATGTGGAGCTGCGCAAAGAGGGAAAAACGGAGATCCGTGTGGGAGTTGGAATCAACTCGGGGCTGATGAATGTGGGCGATATGGGGTCTCAATTTCGCCATTCCTATACGGTAATCGGCGAGCCGGTCCATCTCGCGTCGCGCTTTGAAACTATTTGCCGTTATTATGATGTGCGGATCCTTGTGGGAGAAGACACGTATCAACGGGTAAAAGAGAAATTCGCCTTCCGAAAGATCGATCAGATCCAGGCAAAAGGGACGGCTAAATCCTTTGCCATTTACGAACCGCTTTGTTTAAAAGAGCAGTGCACGCCAGAAAAGGTGGCTCTCATGGATCTTCACCAAGAGGCCATGGAGGCCTACTTCAAACAAGATTGGGAAAAGGCCCAAACGGCTTTCCTAAAACTGCAGGCTACAGATCCCACAAGCCAGACTCTCTATCAAATTTATCTCACCCGAATAGCGAGCCTACGCATTACCCCACCCAGCGCCGATTGGACGGGCGTGTACGTCTTGGAACCCTATTAAAGGTTTCAGAACCACGTTACCCTTCAATTATAAATTCCGAAGATCCAGATTCTAGGGCGGCATACACAAATTAGTTGAGGAATTACGAGCGGTATAATGGTTTTGCAACGGTCTATTTCTGCAACTGCCCGGAAATCCCGAGGAGAAATCGATCGGCGGAAGATCTCCCTCTAAAATGTCTGCTTTTCAGTCTAGTACATAGTTAAGAAAGTTTTTACTTTAAAAACTTTCTTAACTATGTACTAGTTTCAGGCTGTTTATGAAGGTTGCGTAAAATTGACGTAAATGTTTTCGTATGTTATCCATACTCGCCTGAATAAGCGAAAAACCTATGATTTTAGCATTATACCGTTCGTGAATCGGTTTTTGAGGGCCGCATACGCCCAGAATTTTCATCAAGCGTAACCGGCGCAAAAATGACCCCTATTAGAAATAAGAGCTATTTTTGCGGACGGAAATTATGGGATGCAGATGGCCCTCAAAAACCGATTCTTGAATTACGAGCGGTATAAGTTGAAATATGCGTCATTTCGTTTATAACAAATCAAATAAAATTACAATGGAGAGCGCCTGTGCAATCAATGCAACCTGTCTCAAATTTAGAGAGTCCCACGCTTCCTAAATATTTAGAACAAATTATAGATAAAAAAGTAAATAACCTATCATTGGGAATCTTTGAGAAAATCACTCACCTGTTCTTGACTATTTGCTCTTGCTTTTATCCATCTTACAATCGTCAATATACCTACAATGCACATCAAATGGTTATTGTTAATGAATTTCTTAAGCCTTTTCCTAATAAGGCTGAAAGACTTCATTATTTTTCTGATAGGACCAAAGTTCTAGATCTGACAGCGAACAAAATATTTTGCATGGGACTTAACCCTGATGCTAATGAAATCTTTTTGAATAATCGCCGAGTAGTTTTTAGCCTTTACAGAGACGAAGTGATTGACGGTCAAATAGTACAGAAAGGTCGTGAAATCTTCTTTGGAAGGGAACAGGATACGATTTATTTAAAAATTGAGGATTCTTTAGAACGTCAAGGTGAAGTTTTAATTAGTGAATATAAAACAGAGAACCGAATCAACAAATGGGTTGTAGATACAAAGAAGAAATTTTCTCAAGAGGGATGGTTTTTTGGTACCGCTGGTTTGACACCAGCAAAAAATTTGGTTTATGTCACTGAAGATGTAATTCCTAAAATTAAAGATGACAATTATTTACAACAAGAAATTTAATCAGAAAATCTATCGATTCTTGAATTACGAGCGGTATAAGCCTCACGGCTTCTTTACACCGGAAGAAAAGGTAGAAGGTAGTCGAAGTCGAGGATGAAGTAGCCGAATATTCCTAATAGAATGTGGGAAATGCAGGTGCCTACGATCGATTTTTGCTTTTCAAAGAGATAGCCCCAAAAGACGCCTAGTGAGAGTAGAATCGAGGCGTACCAGATGTCCCCTATCGCATGGAAAATATTGAAGAGCAAATTGGAACATAAAATCGCGTAGAAAACCTGACGGGGGCCTTGGAAAAAGTTTTTAAAGGAGACTTGGAGAAAGCTCCTGACCACGAGCTCTTGCAACGGAACCAAGGCGATAAATACAACCATGTTTTTTACATATTGGGTCGGATCGATGTTGGAGGGGGTAAAAGTGAAGAAGGAAACGGTTGCGTATCCTTCTCTGTAATGGATTAAAAACCATTTGAGCATGGCTAAAAAGGCGAGTAAAGGGATCGTCAGCACGATTGCCTCTATCGCATGGCGAAGCCAATGCTTCAGGGTTAATCCGTAAAAAGAGAGGGGAAACCNNGATGAGTTGATCAGCCATAAAGAAGGGATGCCTAACAGGAAGATAGCCAAGGGATAGGAGCCTTGGTTGATGATCAAATATTGGGCGGGAATGTAGGTCCGGAAGATCTTTTCTATATTCAAATAGACCGTCATGATCAAAAAGAGGTAAACGATCAGGTTGCCTACGTCATTTTGCAAACTGATGAGATCGATTTTTTCGCGGATGGAGCCGACTAAGGTGGTGCCGGCGCTTCTGAGGCGGCGACTTAACCCTTTTGCTAACCGCTACATGATTTTCTCATAGGCCGATTGGGCGCTCGGGTGGGCTTCTATCGCTTGGAGATCTAAAAAAAGGACCTGAGTCTGGGTCGTTGCCCGCATGGAGGCAAATCTCCTTTGTTTTTCGACAAAGCTCATCTCCCCTATCCACTCCCCTGCATGGAGTGTGGCCAGCTCAAAGCCGGCATCGATCCCCTCTTCTTCTTTGAATAGCTCGGCTGCGCCCGATTCGAGTATCACGAGTTCTTTATGGAAATCCCCTTCGCGGATAATCCACTCCCCTTTTTTATACGTTTCTGCATGGATAAAGGGGCGGAGCGCTTCACATTCGGTGTTCGTGAAATCGCGGAAAAACTCCAAGTGTTTAAGATGCATTTATAACCACCAAAATTTCATCACTTTTCCTGGGGGAGCTACATATATGTAGGTGAACGGGATGGGTCGGAAAAACCGTTTGTCTAGCCAATAGGGGAAGAAAAAGAAATCGCTCGCTAGGTTGAATTGGGACGAATAGAATCCGGGCGCGGGAAATCCAATGAGGGAAGAGGTGGATTCGGGTGTGGGTGTAGGTGTGGGCGTGAGACCTGGAGGCGGCCTTCCGCAATCGCTTAGGGTGACTCCATTAAAAATCACAATACAAGGGGCGTTGGGGGAGTAAATGTTGATTGTACCAGCGCCCGAGCTGCCTGAAAAAGCGACGAGGTACGTGCTACCGGCGATGATTTGCTGCGGGGTATTGACGAGGATGAGGCTCGCGGCGCTGCCAACGTCTCCATTGAGAGCATTAAAGAAGGCGGTATTTTGCGAGGTGATGGCGACGGGGGTGGCGCTATTTTGGATCGATGTTTGGGAGGTAAATGAGGGGTTGACCACGTTGAGAGCGCCGCTTAAGAGGATCGCTCCGGCTGTGACGGTTAAGTTATTGATCGTTCCCGCACTGGGTAAAGAGCCTAAGGTGGCAAGACCTGAGCCGGTCGCAATCGTGATGTTTTCAAAAGAGGTCCCTGCGATCGAATTAAAGGTAAAACTGCCTCCATTGCTCTGTATCGAGAGGTCGGTGGAAGAGCCAAGGCTGGTCGTGCCCGCTAAAGTGATGGCGCCGCCGGAACCAAAAAGGGTCATTAGACCTGTATGGATGAAATCGGTCTCATTGCCTGCATTGTAATATTGGGCATGGGCTGAATAGAGGGAACTTTGTAGGGAGATGATGTCGCTTGCCGTTAAACTGAGTGTGCCTGTAAGGGGGACGCTGGTAGTGCCCACCCCGTTTTGTGTGATGTCGTGCGCAGAAACGACGGTAAAATTCACTAAAGGATTGGTGAGGGAGATCGCCACAGGGGCGGTGACGTCGCCGCTGCCGCCGGTGATCGTGAGAGAGTAGGGGCCTTCGATATCGGTTCCAAAGGTGATGGGCCCGTTGGCTGAATTCAGCGCGAGATTGCCGTTTAGAAGAATGGGTCCTGCGAAGCTGATGGCCGTGGCGCTTGTATTGAGGGCGCCTCCCATCGCTGTAGTCCCCAGTCCTGTTTGGGTAAAGGGGCCGCTGATCGTGAGGGTTGTCGAAGGGCTAATCGTGGTTGTGCCGCTATTGGTAATGGCGAGAGGGCCTGCATTTGTAGTGGTCACATTTCCGGTCAGGGCGAAGGAAGAGCCTCTAAGGGTGATCCCAGAGGCGCTTGTTGTGTGGAGCTCTCCCATCGTGGCAAGTCCTGTAATGGCTTCCATATCAATCTGCGCGGCGCTAATGGCTTGGGAGGTAAAATTAACAGCTTCGATCACTTGGAAAAGAGTTAGAGGGGTCGATCCGCCGACGGCAGCGGAGAGGACAATGGAGCCGAGCCCGGGATCGAAGGTTAGGTTTTGCGCGCCATTGACTGTGTTTAACAGGCTAATGGTGCCTGTTGTCCCATTCAAAGTTAACGTAGCTGAGCCTGTAAGGGTGATCGGGCCAGCAAAAGAGATCGCGGCGCCTAGAGACTGGATCGTGGTTTTTAATGAAACGGAGCCTGAGCCGCTCTCTATAAAGGAACCGGCGAGGGATATGNNGGGGGGCCGCTGCCTGTTGTGGTTACGGGGGCTAAGAAGGTGAACGCATTGCCGGTGAGATTGATTCCGCTGGGGAGGCTTGTCGTAATGGTTCCATTGGAGGTTGTGGTTCCGGTTCCCGCATTTTGGGTAATTAAGCCGGCCGTAATGGCCTGAGTGGTTACGTTATTTGCTGTTGTAATTGTGAGCGACGAAACGGGCGTGATGGCGCCAATGTCTGCGGCAATCGTTATATTGCCGGTTCCTGCGGTATACACGAGGTCAAAGGGGCCATCGATGGGGCTTGAAATCAGGATATCGCCTCCTCCGTTGCTATTGATGGTTGTAGGTCCGGTTAAGGTAATCGGATTGGCAAAAGAGATGTTGGCATTGGTGGACTGCAGGGTACCGGACAGAAAGACGGTGCCGCCAGAGCCGCTTTCGGTAAAGGGTCCGGTTAATAGGGTGGAGGCCCCCGCCTCTAATGTTAAAACTCCGGTATGGGAAATCGCGCATGGGCCTGCGTTGGTAGAGACTAAAGAGCCGTTAATAGCGAAATTAGTCCCGGTTAAATGGATACCTAATGAACCATTTGTTCCTAGATCGCCGATCATAGTCGTGGTTCCGCTTCCTGCACTTTGGATAATCGAACCAGCGCTAATTCCCAAGGTGGAGATATTGGTTGCCTGGGTGAAAGTGACGGCGCCGAGGCTTGTAGTAGCTCCTGCGGCTCCATGAAGCGAAATCGTATTGGCCCCTGCATTAAAACCGATATTGCCGGGACCATCGAGGGCACTTAATAGGGCGATGGGGCTGTCTGTTGTTGTTAATGAGGCGGCGCTGCCTGTTGTGCTAACGGGATTGGTGAAGCTGATCGAGCCTGTAGATTGGAGGGTGCTGCTCAATGTGGATGCCCCTCCCCCGTTTTGTAGGAAAGAACCGGAGACTATGCAAGGAGCGGCTAGTGTGAAAAGGGATGAGTTGGCAATGGTGATAGGTCCGGCGGCCGTGGTGGTAACGGCCCCTGTAAAGGAGATTCCGGCCCCTGTTAGAGCCATTCCCGCTGAGGTGTTGGTGTCGGTTACACCGGCAAAGGTCGTGGTGCCTGTGCCACTAATTTGGACGATGGAGGCGGCCCGAATGGCGCCGATCGTTGCGTTCGCTGTTTGATTGATGGTCGCTACGTTAAGTCTTGTCGTCGATCCGATCGCGCCTGTGGTCGTTATATTTCCCGTGCCGCTTATGAATGTGAGGTTTTGATTTCCATCGATTGAGCCGGTGATCGTAATCGAGCCAGCGCCAGCGCCGGTATTGAACGTGGCGGCTCCATTCAAGGTGACAGGACCTGCAAAACTAAGGGGTGTATTTGTCGTGATAATATTTCCGATTAATAGGACGGGTCCAGAGCCGCTTTGGGCAAAACCACCAGCTCCTTGGATATCACCAGAGGCTGTCGAAGTGAAGGTGCCTGTATTAGCGACGGTGATGCCGCCCGCTCCATTTGCAGTCCAAGTGGTGCCGCGAGTGATATTATTTCCTGTGAGAGCGATGCCGCTCGAGCCAGAGGTGACAATGGCTCCATCAAATGTGGAGGTGCCTGTGGCCGCTGTTTGCGTCAGAGACGATGCGGTAATCGTTTGTGCGCTCACATTAGCGGCCGATGCAATGGTGATATTGCCGAGAGCCGTTAAATTGCCTACAGCAGAACTTAGGGTGATATTGCCGATACCGGCTGTGAATGTAAGTGCGCTTGCCCCATTAATTGGGCTCGATAGGGTGATATTGCCAGCGCCTGCTCCCGAATTGAGGCCTCCGCCCGCTAACAGGGTGATGGGGCTTGTAAAGGAGATGTCGTGGTTGTTGGTTGTGATCACCCCAGCAAAGAAAACAGGGCCTGTCCCGTTTTGTATATAGGTGCCATCGATGGAGGTAGTATTGATCGAGGTGCCTGTGATGCTGCCTGAATTGGTGACGGTGAAATTGCCGCCGCCTGTCGTGATTAATGAGCCGCTCCGGACAAAATTAACTCCAGTGAGGGTAATTCCTGAAGAGCCGTTTGTGGCGAGATTGCCGACAAGCCTCATTGTTCCTGTCGCCGTCGCATTTAAAGAGGCGGCGGTAAAATTCTGAATGGTGATGTTATTGGCGCTCGCCACGGTAGCGGCGCCGATCGGAGTTGTACCGCCGGCATTTCCGGATAGGGTAACATCGCCGCTTCCTGAACGAAGGGTGATATTTCCTGGGCCATCTAATGTGCTTGCAAACGCAATGGATTGATTATTGGTCGAGCTGTCCATTGTGGCCGTTCCCGACAAATTAACGGGGCCTGTAAAGGAAACGCCTCCTTGATTGGTTATTACTGATCCTGAAAATGTGGTCGATCCGGCTCCTGTCTGCAGGAACGACCCGCTCGGAGTCGCCATCCCGGCAAAGGTGAAGGTGCCGCTATTGGCAACGGTGAGAGAGGCGCCGTTTGCCGTCTGGACTGTGGCCGTATCTGCTATGGTCAAATTAGTCCCTGTGAACACAAAGCCGGCGGTATTGGAAAGGGAAACGGGGCCCGAAATGGTTGTGGTTCCCGTTCCTGCCTGCTGGGCAAATCCACTCGCAGACATATTTCCGATGGAGACGTTTCCTGCGCTCGAGATGATGATGCTATTGGGTCGAAGCGTACTGACGCTGCCGATAGGAGCGGCAAAAGTGATGTCCCCTGTTCCAGCCGCAAGTGTGAGATTTTGCGTATTGGCGGAAACTCCGTTTACGGCGCCTGAGAAGGTGATATTAGCGCCTGTCGATCCGGTAGAAATCGTACTATTTCCACTTAAACTAACGGCTACAGGGAAAGAGAGCGCTGTATTTGTTGATGCGATATTGCCGCCGATACTGAGCGAGGTGGCAGGGGCTAGTGTAATTGTATCGGCGACTACATTGCTCGTGAGGGTCATGGCGCCACCTGTTAAAGAAGCTGCCGCAAGTTGTCCATTGCCCGATAGGCCAACGGCTCCTACTTGCATGGGGCCAGATCCGCTCGATAGGGTCAATGTGCGGCCGCTATTTTGCGGAGCTTGAATGGCTAGGGCCGTCAACGCGCCGCCTGATGTGTTCATCGTTAGATTCGTGGTGCTGCCGAGATTAATCGTCCCATTTTGGAACGTTAACGCGGCGCCATTCGTAGCGAGCGTGGTGGTAGCGCCGCTGGTGAAGTTGAACGTACCCGGAGCATTGTAGGTTTGTGCGCCGGCGTTGATTGTGGCGGCCGTAAATTGAAGAGCATTGAGAGCGGTGATAGAGGTAGCTCCAGTCACTCCTTGAAAGGCTCCGCCAAGAGCGCTTATGTCGATCTGATTGCCTGTGATCGTTACAGCCGAAAGAGGTGTAGATGCGCCAATCGGTTGGGTAATCGAGACATTGCCTGAGCCGCCTATAACGGTGAAGCTGAAGGTGCCATTTACCGTATTGGTTAAAGAAAATCCCCCTGCTCCCCCGCTAGCATCGAATGTCGCATCACCCACTAAACTTAAAGGTCCAACAAAGGAAAATCCGCCCCGAACCGTTTCGGTTCCCCCTAAATTGAGAATCCCGGTGCTGCCAGGTAGTTGGTTCCATTTTCCGTCGATAGATGCGGTATTACCGGGAAATCCGGTTACAGCGACACTATTGAGGATCGTTAATGACCCGCCGTTTGTCGTGATTAAAGCGCCACGACGGAAAAAGTTGTTACCGGTGAGATTAATCCCCAGAGCGCCATTTGTGTTAAAGGTTCCAATCAGGGAAAACTGTCCTGTTATATTTGTTTGTGTAAACGACTGGGCGATGATCGACTGAAGATTTTCATTTTGAGCGCTCACAAACGTGACGGCGCCGAGGCGAACGTTCGATCCTACGGCTGCGCTAATATTGATATCTCCTGTTCCGGCTGTAATGGTAAAAGGTTGAGCGCCGTCGACCGTGCCGAGCAAGGTCACCGTGCCCGTGCCGCTGCCTGTCGTGAGCGAGACAGGGGCAGATAAAGTGATGGGGCTGCCAAAAGAGAGGTTTTGATTGGTCGTAGAAACGGTTCCGGCGAGCGTCACCAAGCCTCCGCCCGATTGGCTAAAGGCTCCTGTTGAAGAGAGGGTTTTACCTGCTACGGTCGTTAAAAGACCGGAATTGACCAGAGTGAGCGGGCCTGCAGAGGTGGCATTTCCTACGAAGGCAAATGCAGTTCCTGTAAGGGAAATACCGCCAGAGCCGCTTGCTGCAATGTCGCCATTAAAGGTAGTCGATACGGAGCCTGCCCCTTGTGTGATCGAGCCGGCTGTCACCGCTTGAGTAGAAACGGTGCCAGCACTGGGGATGGTCAAAGAGGATAGGGGCGAGCTCGATCCCACACTGAACGCAAAGGTGAGGTTTCCGGTGCCCGATGTGCAGCTCAAAGAGCCGGGGCCATTGATCGGGTTGGCAAACTGAATCGGGTTATTATTGGCCGAAGAATCGAGAGTCGCCGAGGCGAGAGAAGGGATCGTAACGGTACCGTTAAGGGTGAGCCTCCCTCCCGTTGTGATCGCCCCTTGGAGCGAGACGGGAGACGATGTATTTTGGAAAAATTGCCCAGCTAATTGCAAATTGGCGGCTGAACCCAGAGTCAAGGTTCCCGATTGGGATATGATTAGATCTGCACCCGTGCTGCCTGTCGTTGTGGTCACCGCATTGTTAATGGTAAATCCGGTACCGGTCAATGAGATTCCCGCAGTGCCGTTTGTATTTAGAGCGCCCGTAAATGTGGTCGTTGCACTGCCCCCTAATTGAGCGATTGAAGCGGCTCGGATAGCTCCTGCGCTGACTGTAGAGGCAGAATTGATCGTGACGTTTCCTAATCGAGTACCTCCGCCAATAGAGCCGCCCAATGTTATGGTCCCAACGCCGGCTGTAAGGGAGAGATTTTGCGCTCCATCAACAGTGCTCGACACAATGATATTGCCCAATCCTGAGCCGCCCGAGTTCAGAATTGTAGAGCCGGCGAGTGTAACAGCGCCCGCGACCGAGAGGTTTCCATTCCCTGTAATAATCGAGCCATTAAGGGTTACGGCTCCCCCGCCGCTTTGGGTAAAGGGGCCATTGGATGAAATCGAAGCCCCTTGGGTGAAAACACCGCCATTGACAATCGCAATGGGGCCGCTATTGGTTGTTGTGAGGGTCCCATTTTGGGTGATCGTCGTCCCTGTCAAGGAAAGACCGCTACTGCCGATGGTATCGATGGCACCTGAGATAAGCGTTATTCCCGAACTGCTGCTTTGGACTAAAGAGACGGCTTTAAGTTGTGGGTAAGTGATGTTAGCGCCGCTTTGGATGGTAAGGGCGCTAAGACGTGCTGTTGCGCCCACATTGCCGCTAAAGAGGAGATTACCCGTTCCCGCTGCAATCGTTAGATTTTGCCCCCCATCCAGGGTACTTCCAAAACTGATATTTTGCCCGATAGAACCGCTCGATAAAATCGTTGTTCCCGTCAACGAGACGCTATTGGCAAAGGAGATGGGTTGATTTAACGTTTGCAAGGTGCCCGTCAAGGAAACTGCGCCGCCGCCGCTTTGCGTAAAGGCGCCGCTGATCGAGGTGCTTGCGCCTACATTCATGGTAAGCTGTGTACTATTAGAAATCGCCACAGGGCCCAAAGAGGTGGTGATCACGTTTCCATTCACCGCAATCGTAGCGCCGCTAAGAGAAATGCCACCAACCAAATTCGTGTCCAAATTGCCTACAGAGGTGGATGTTGCGGTTGTCTGCGTAATCGAGGAGGCTGTGATATTTTGGACCGTAACGGTGCTTGCGCTATCGATAGTCAGAGCGCCTAAACGGGCGCTCGATCCGACGTTGTCCAAAAGGATAATATTTCCACCTGATCCCGCATTGAGCTCGAGAGATTGAGATCCGTCGATGGTGCTGGAAAAGGTAATGTTCGTGGAATTGGCTGAGGTGTTAAGAACGGTGGGATTGGTCAATGTCGTGGCGCTCGCAAAGGAGATTGTTTTCCCAGAGGCGATGGAGCCGCCCAGCGTAACAGAGCCGCTCCCTGTCTGACTAAAGGCGCCCGAAACACTTAAGGCCGCCGAGCCGCCAAACGCTAATGTCCCGGTGTTGGCAATGGTCACGGGGCCCAAAGAGCTTGTCGCTAATGTGTTGTTGATCGCAAACGCAGCGCCCACCAAGTTCACACCCGAAAGCGCATTGGTATTAACCACCCCATTTAAAGTCGTCGTTCCGCTACCGGCTACTTGTGTAATTGAGGCCGCTGTAATGGCTCCGGCTGTAACGTTAGAGGCGCTATGGATCGTAATGGCCCCCACGCGAGCGCCGCCGCCTATGGCACCGGTCAAGACGATGGGGCTCGTTCCGGCTGTTAAATCGAGCCCAAAAGGTTGATCGACCGTGCTGGAGAACGTGATCGAAGCTCCCGACATATTCACTGTGTTAATCGTTAAATTATTGGTTAGCGCGACGGCTCCGGCAAAAGAGACTATATCATCGGTTGTTTCTATACTTCCGCCAATTGAAACGCTGCCCGATCCGGTCTGTTGGAAAGAGCCATCCAAATTAAACGTCCCATTTGTCACAGTAAATGTGCCGCTAATATTAAAAACGGCCGGGGCATTGTTCGTGGTGATGGTAGCTCCCGAGATTTCTATATTTTGGGTAGCGATATTCACGCCGCCATTTGCCGCAATAATCCCATCTGTCACGGTAGTGGTTCCCGTGCCTCCTGTTTGCGTAAATGAGCCCACAACCATTTCGCCGCTAATCGTTACATCTAGACCCGCGCCAATCACAATAGAGGTCAGAGGGGTCGAGTTGCCTACTAGTGTAGTAAAAGTAACAGAATTGCCGGCTCCGGGATTAATCGTGAGATTACGAAGGCCCCCTCCGTCAGAATTGAGAGTACTATTAAAAGTGAAATCGCCTCCTGAAAGGACAATATTATCGGTAGTGAGAACCACAGGAGAGCTATATATAGCTGAACCTGAAGCACTTGAGCTAATTGAGATGACGGTCGGCGAGTTAAAAACAGGGGTCATTACAGAGAAAATTGGATCGGGATGGTTAATGGTTGTCCCTGTAATCGTCACACTCTCCACAGCGCCCGATTGGCCAATAGTGGCTACGGTAACATTTCCTGTTGAAGCATTGAGAACTATGTTTTGACCGGGGCCGTTGAGGTTGGTCAATGTGATGTTGCCCCCATTGCTATTGACGTTAAAATCGGTCCCTGTGCTTAGCTCTATCGTCCCCGTAACAAAGGCGATCGCGCCTCCGCCCGACACAAGGGTCGCTAGCGCCCCTGCATTAAAATTAAACTGATTACCTGCGGAATAGGTTTGGACCGCGCCAGCATATGTTGTGCCGGTGAAATTAATATTATTTAATGCCGTAAGGATTGCATTCCCACTATTGGCTGAAGCAGTCGTACCAAAATTGGAGAGCGTTACATTGGTCCCGCTAGCGGTAAATGTATTTAAGGGAAGAGTTCCACCGATCGTTCCGCCCACGGTGACGTTGCCAGTGCCCGCTGTCAGCGTGAAGTTTCGGCCCGTTGTATTGCCATTGACTGTGCCGGTAATTGTGATATCGCCAAGGCCCGATCCGGTTGAAAGGGTCACATTATTAGCGGTTGTACGCGCTACGTTTCCAGTGATAGTCAGATTACTTCCCGCAGTCGTAATATTGGCGCCTAAACTCACAGCTCCTGTTAACGATACCGTTGTGGTGGTGGTGATCGGAGCGGATTGGATTAAAGAGGCTGCTGTAGCCGATAAGCAATTGAGCGACGTGACGCCGCCGATCGCGCTTAAAAACTGGATCGTACCGGTACCGGCCGATAAGGTGAGGCAAAAGGGGCCGTTAACGGTGTTAGAGAAAATAATATTGCCACTGCCGGCCCCGGAGTTCAGCGAGGCATCGTGGGTGAGAGTAATGGGGTCTGCCCAACTTATATTGTCATTGGTTGTTGTGATCGTGGCGCCGAGAGAAACAGCCCCTCCACCCGATTCGGTAAACGCGCCATCGAGAGACAGCGATGCTGTGCTAGGAATCGTCAGGGTCCCGGTATGGACTATAGAGAGCGGGGCGTTGCTTCCTGTATTCGTCCCTACAGAGCTGTCAAATTGGAATTGGGTTCCCGTGAGAGAGATTCCCAAGGAGCCTGTTGTGAAAAGGGCGCCTGTAAAATGGGTGAGCCCCGTTCCTGCCGCTTGGCTAATATCGGTCGCAGAAACTGCGCTGATGGTAGCATTGGCGCAGCTTGTGATTAAAAAAGCGTCGATAGGGGCGAGACTTCCTAGGTCCGAACTAATCGAAATCGAACCGGTGCCAGCGGTTAAGGTCAGATCGAAGAGGCCATCCACAGTTCCGGCTAAATTCAACGCGCCATTTCCGCTGTTAAATGTAACATTGGAAGAAAGGCTGATCGCTGAGCCAAATTGCAAGGTGCCCGCTGTGGAAACAGAGCCTCCTAACGTAATGGCTCCTCCCCCACTTTGAGTAAATGTACCGCTCGATACGATAGGCGCTGCAAAAGAGGCTATACCGCTATTGACGATCTGAATCGGCCCGGCACCAGTCGTTGTTAGAGTGTCGCTCGCAACAAGTGTATTAGTCGTCAGACTAATTCCGGAGCTGGTCGTGGTTTTCAAGGTCGATCCAATCGTGGTCAAACCGATGGCGGTTGTAGTAAAGGGGCCAGCCACTACGACCGCTTGTCCTGTTGTTATATTCACGGCGCTAGAAATGATGAGTGAAGTGGGAGGCGCGGCGGCGCCAATTGAGCCTATGAGGTTCACATTCCCGCTGCCAGCTGTTAGGTTCAATGTATGGGCTCCATCTATAGGGGCGGAAAAA